>DAOWOG010000164.1 GCA_030642185.1 Helicobacteraceae bacterium
AGAGGGATGTGTTTGAACATCTGTGTAATATTTTTCAAATTCCAAAGGAGTCTGCGTGAATCTCTTTAACATTTTTGGCAGCGATACAAACAAAAAACAGCCTCATAAAGATGAAGCCCCGGCACACTGGATCAAATGTCCATCATGTCAATCGCTTATGTATTACAAAGAGATTGAAAACCAGAACTATGTCTGTCCAAAGTGCGGTCTTCATCTGCGTATCAGTGTTGAACAGCGTATTAAATTGTTGGCGGATGATGAAAATTTCGAGGAGTTTGACGGTAATTTGAAACCGGTCGACCCTCTCAAGTTTGTTGATAAAAAAAGTTATGTCAAGCGTGTAGAAGAGGGAGAGAAGAAGACAGGAAGATACTCTTCTGTCGTGAGCGGGGAGTGTACGATTGAAGGTTCACCTGTACAGCTTGTCATTTTTGATTTTTCTTTTATGGGCGGTTCGCTTGGTTCAGTCGAAGGTGAAAAGATTGTTCGTGCGATCAATCGTGCGATTGAAAAACGCCAGGGATTGGTCATCGTCAGTGCAAGCGGCGGTGCCCGCATGCAGGAAAGCACTTTTTCTTTGATGCAAATGAGTAAAACATCGGCGGCACTTGGACGTCTCGCAGATGAAAAACTGCCCTATATTTCTTTGTTAAGTGATCCGACAATGGGCGGAGTAAGTGCTTCATTCGCTACACTGGGTGATGTCATTATTGCTGAACCCGGGGCATTGATCGGTTTTGCCGGTCAACGTGTGATCAAACAGACGATCGGTTCTGATCTTCCTGACGGTTTTCAGCGTGCCGAATTCCTTTTGGAAAAAGGCTCAATTGATATGGTTGTTAACCGTAATGATATGAAACAGACCATCGGTGATCTGTTAAAACTGTTTTTAGATAAATAGTCATAAGCGCTTGTGAGCAGTTCGTCTTTGAAACCTGTTCGTCTTTATGCCTTGTGCGATCAGAAGATACTCGATCAGAGAGGTATTACCCTTGAAGCTTTTGTCGCACTCTGCAAACATCATAATGCCGAGATTATTCAATACCGCAATAAATCAAATGACACTGACTTTATCACTACCCAACTGAAAAAACTGCGAATACTATGGGATAAAACATTGATCATTAACGATAGGCTTATGCTTCACTCTTTTTGTGACGGTGTTCATCTGGGACAAGAAGATCTGCAGAAAATCGATACCGACCTTGATAAAGCAATTAAAAAAATACGTATGATTATCGGCGAAGAGAAACTTTTGGGAATTTCTACGCATAATGAAACTGAGATCAGATCGGCCAATCACGTTGATCTTGATTATATCGGTCTGGGAGCCTATCGCAGTACCGGAACCAAAGAGGAAGCTAAAGTCCTTGGCAGCAGACTCGATACACTTGCTTCGCTTTCCAAACATCCGGTAGCTGCTATAGGCGGTGTAAAATTAACGGATGTATTTGAATATGTGACGTATCACGTCATAGCAAGTGCACTGTTGCCGCCAGAAAATGAGCACTTATGAAAGTAGAGATTGTCTCAATTGCGAAAAAAGAGCGTTCAACTTATGATCCTCTCTATAAAGAGCTGTTAAAAATGAGTTCACGTTTTGCAAAAATTGAAGATATTGAACTTTTTCCAAAAGATGTAGCAAAAGCACACACTCTTGGTTCTGAAGCCGCCAGAACGGCCTATACAAAGGTACTGCAGCCCTATCTAAGTAACGGTTACAGCATTGCTTTGCATCCTGATGGAAAAATAATCGACAGTTTTAAGTTCAGTAAGCTTTTAAGTGATAAAATATCTGTTAAAATTTTTATAGGTGGTGCATACGGTTTTGAAGATACATTTATAAAGCAGTGTGATCAGGTTATCAGCCTTTCTGAATTGACAATGAGTCATAAAATTGCCAAGGCGGTTTTGTTGGAGCAGATTTATCGCGGTTTTAGTATTTTAAATAACCATCCCTACCATAAATAAGGAGCCTCGGTGAGAGATAACGAATTGCAATATTTTGAAGAAATTCTTCTGACACGCAAAATACAGATACAGAAGAATATTTTAGGTGTCGAATCTGAAATTAACCAGTTGCGTACTCTTGAACTGAATGATGAAGGTGACTATGCTTCTGTCAGTAACGAGCAGATGGTTGATAATGCCATAGGGAGTCAACAAGGGCTGGAATTAATGGAAATTGAAACAGCATTGGCTAAAATAAAGAATGGACAATACAGTATCTGTGAAATGTGTGAAGAGGATATCGGCTTTCAACGACTGAAAGTCAAACCGCATGCCAAGTACTGCATTGATTGTCGAGAGATTGCTGAAAAAAATAATGCATAAGGACTAATGATGTATATTAAACGTTATAGTGTTGCTTCTCTGATCTTAATAGGTGCGATCGGATGGTTTGTGTTTGCCTTTGTCTCACAGGAACATATTCATATCACGGTCATGGGTATTACACTTCCATCGCTGCCGATTGCCGCATGGGTTGTTATTTCTTTGGTGATTTTCTACCTCGCTACCATTTCGCATATGATGTATTATTCGATTATCGGTAGTTTAAGATTACGCAAATATCAAAAAGATTTTATGCATATGAAAGAAGCACTTGCGGATGCACTTCTCGGTGTAAAACCCCGCAAGAATGCTTTTAGATCAGATCGTTATGCGCTGCTTGGACGTCTGATAGACAGCAGTACGATTGTGCCGGACGAGAAGCTCAGTCATATCGGAGATGATACCATTGATGATGTTATTCAGATTATTCAGCAGATTAATGACGGTGATGTGGTTGAATTGAGAAAGTTTCATCTTTCACCGGATAATGCACTGGTTGTCAAAAATAATATTAATCGCTATGTCAAGGGACAGCTCAGTGATGAGAATGTACTGGACAAGCAATCGATCTACGGAGAAGAACTCTGTGCACAGGCCTATACCCATTATGTGGCTACCGTTCCGATATATGCTATCGATAAATATAAATCATTTATGACAAGAGAATCACTCAATGTGATCTTAAAGCGTGTTAATGCTGAGAAAAATAAATTGGATGTCGCAAATGAAGATCTGATCAATTACACTAAACAGCTTGATCTTAATGCGGATGACTTTATCGATATTTCGAAAACTCTGAGTCATGCTATGAATCCTGAAAAGCGAATGAAACTGTTTGAGATGCTTTCAGAGACAAATGATGAAGCAATGAGCGGTTATCTCTATACGCTTTTTGATCTTGAAATGCTTGAGCCGGCCAATGAGATCCTGGACAGTTCTCAACCAAATGAATTCATCAGATTCAAAGCTTACAGTACACTCAAGTCGTACAGTAAAAATTACGATATCAAACTTTTTATCTCCTGATATTGCTATTGAGGGAAATCCCCTCCGGCATTAATTTTCATATTTGGAAATACCATGACTGACAAACTCTCCTTTGATTCTCCCCTTTATGTACTCGCTCCGTTAGCGGGATTTACCGATCTTCCGTTTCGCAGTGTGGTCAAAAAATTTGGGGCCGATTTGACTGTAAGCGAAATGATCAGTTCCAATGCCTTGGCTCACGGCTCTGCACGTACAATCAAGATGTTGGAAAAAAACGCTAATGAAGATCCTTATTCAGTTCAGATAGCAGGAGCAGATGTTGATATGGTCCGTCGTGCCGTGGAATATCTCAATACACAAGACGGAATCGATATTATCGATCTCAACAGCGGCTGTCCGGTTCCGAAAGTTGTTTCTCATGGTTCGGGAAGCTCACTGTTGCGTGATTTGCCCCGTCTTGGCAAAATTATTGAAATGATCAAGAAGACTTCAAATAAACCGATGACCAGCGTTAAAGTCCGATTGGGCTTTGAAGAGAAAAATCATCTGGAGATTGCGAAAACGGTTGAGCAGAGCGGGGCTGACTTTATTGCCGTACATGGGCGTACCCGTGCAGGAAAGTTTAAAGCTGAGGTCGATTATGATGCGATTGCAGAGATGAAGGCGGCTGTCTCCATCCCTGTCATTGCCAATGGTGATATTGACAGTTTTGAAAAGGCACAGTGGGTTTTGGAACATACCAAAGCTGATGGTGTTATGATCGGACGGGGTGCGATAGGTGCCCCATGGATTTTTCATCAGCTCAAATCCGGAAGTGCTGAAATTGATATTATGCTGAAGCATGAGATCATTATGGAGCATTTTGATAAAATGATTGAATTTTACAGTGAGAAGGGTGTACCAATGTTTCGTAAACATGTACATACCTACTCAAAAGGTTATGCCGGGGCATCTGCATTGCGCGATCAGGTTAACCACATCTCGGAACCTGAAAAATTCAGAGAGGTTATCGATGCCTTTTTTAAAACGCATCAGTTGGTTTAAAACAGCGTATTTTCTCTGGATGCTTTTTCTTTATAGCTCTCCAATGCCTCATTGCTGTTTATCTCTTCTCTCGTGTTTTCTATAGCTTTATTCCTGTTTTCAACCTGCGTGAGATATTCATCAACGAGTGTATCAAATGATTCACTGCTGAGCGGAGAATCTGTCAGGTTCCGGTGATTGAGAAAAGAGTTCTGTTCCCCGATAATCACAGGATACTCATGATCTGCATAGGCCAAAAGTGCATGGTTATGCTGATCGATCTTTTTTTGAAAACGTATCTGGACTCTGCTTGTTTCATCAGGTTGAACTGCAACATCCTGCTCCATATCATGATGATCATCTTTAATACCGCTCACAGGCTCGGCA
>DAOWOG010000013.1 GCA_030642185.1 Helicobacteraceae bacterium
TCACGGGCGATGGTAAACATTTTTGTTATCTCGTCTTCATTCATCGTGTATGGTGGCATAAAATAGACGACATTACCCAGAGGGCGTAAAAGTACCTCATGCTTTAAGGCATATTGGTACATTTCAAGATTGAGACGTTTGCCTGACGGAAAACTTTCCAGTTCAATGGCTGCAATCATTCCTCTTTGACGAATCTCTTTGACATGTTTCAAGGTTTCAAACTCTGAGAGCAGTGTTGCCATTAAAGCTGCAGTGTTACGATTCTTTTCAACGACGTTTTCATCTTCAAAAATATCCAGCGTGGCATTGGCTGCGGCGCATGCCAGGGTATTGCCGGTATAGCTGTGTGAATCCAAAAAGGATTTCCCTTCATTATAGTCACAGTAAAAATCCTGATAGATTTCATCCGTGAGCATCGTAACGGAGAGGGGTAGATAGCCCCCGGTAATTCCTTTCGAGAGACACATAAAGTCCGGAGTAATAGCGGCCTGTTCGCAGGCGAAGAGCGTTCCTGTACGGCCAAAACCGACGGCAATTTCATCTGCTATCAGATGAACATCATATTCGTCGCACAGTGCCCGGAGTTTTGTGATATAGGTGGCATCATACATGGCCATACTTCCTGCACATTGAACCAGCGGTTCAATAATAACGGAGCAGACTTCACCTTTTTTTTCTTCAAACAGACGCCGCATATCGTCGATGGCCTCATCTTCATCACAGAGTGCGGGTGATTTGGCTTGAATCGTTTTGATCAGAATTTCATTATAGATCTCTTTATAAAGTTTTACGTCACCGACTGCCAATGCTCCCATCGTCTCACCATGGTAGCTGTTTTCGAGTGAGATAAAATAGGGTCGGATTTCGCCTCGGTTTTTAAAAGAGTGAAAACTCATTTTGAGTGCGATTTCAACTGCACTGGAACCGTTGTCGCCAAAAAAGACTTTGTTAAGTCCATTAGGCGTCAGGTCTACCAGACGTTCGGCAAGTTTGACGGCGGGTTCATGGGTAAAACCGGCAAAAATGACATGTTCGAGCTCTTCAAGCTGTGTTTTGAGAGCATCATTGATATAACTGTTGGCATGACCAAAGAGATTGACCCACCAGCTGCTGATCGCATCAAGATAGCGGTTTCCGTCAAAATCGTACAGGTAAACACCTTTGCCTTTTTTGATTGGGATCAAGGGAAGTGACTCATGGTCTTTCATCTGGGAGCAGGGATGAAAAATATGTTTCAGATCCCTGTCCATCAGTTCAACATTATTCATGGGATACCTTTAGGATCATTAATATTTAATAGTCTGTTCTTTAGCGTAAAATTTTTTCCCGCATCTTTTGCATTGATATTTATTTTTCTTTATCAGCCATTTTTCCAATTTATTGCGGTGTATTTGCGCACAATCACCCCATCCGCAACTTGGGCATACAATACTCACTGCGTTTAACATTGCCTTTACCTTAAGTCATGTTTATATAATTATAGCAATATTCTATTTTATCTAACTAAAAAATGAATGTTTACCAAACAATTCCGCTTCCGCCCATATTGGCACTGTGAAATATGACAGTCCCGTGTTTTCGGGCATAGTAGCGCATAAGAAGGCGTTGCAGTGTCGGTTCGATGGAGGGATTAAACCATGCATTGTTGCTCAGGGCAACCATAAATTTCGGATCGCCTGCATAAAGCTCTTCGCAGGTTGCCTCGTAGCAGACGGCATTTCTAAAAAGTACTCCGCTGACATTGAAATCCGTCGGCTGCTGGGCATTGATATAGTCTGATGCACCGTCAAAAAAGGTCTCATTGACCCAGGATTTTATAAAATTCGGCAGAGGGATATACTCCCCGAAAGGAACCAAAATCATTTTTTTGGCAATCTGCATTTTTCCCTGTTGAAAAAAGTAGCTCACATTATAGTTCTTTCCATCTTCGGCATAGAGAGCACCGGTGATGATGGCAATTTTGTAAGAGAGTGCTTTGAGTTCACTTTCAATGAGCGGATGGTGATTTAAAAAGAGCGGAAAAACGGATTCCGGAAGGAGTACAAGATCATAATTTTCTTCGATCGCCTGCTCGATGGCTGCAAAATTATCAGCGACACTTTGTGAACGTTGATCGGCCTCCCATTTAAGGGCCTGCGGAGTCTGTGTGGAAACCAGTTTAATGGAAAGGGGCGGCAGCGGTTTTTGAGGGGTGCTGAACTGCAGTGCTGATACAAATAGAATCAGCGAGGCATAACGCAGCGGTGTTTTAAGCATTGCAAAAAGTGAAAGCCCTGCTAAAATAAGTGCAAATTGCCACTTTTCGATGCCAAAATAGCTGTCAATAAAGATCAGTTCTATCTGCATCCAGTTCCAGTCAAATGGTTCATAAAAAGTGAGCGCAAATAAAAAGAGTGCTCTCAGCCAGATCTGCTTCGTCAGTGCCAAAACACCAAAAAAGAGCATGTATATCAAGGCAAAAAGCACTATGATGACCGGTGTCATCCATCCAACATGATAGTATTCAAAACTGTAGCTGATCCAGTAGAACCAGAGCAGACCGATGAAAAGGCCGCTGATCAGTACTGTACGGCGATTGACGATCAGGAATGCATAAAGAGCGATAAGCGCAAAAAGTGTATTGATCGTCAAGTATGAAATATGCCACTGCTCGAAATAGATAAACGCTGAAAAGAGCAGGGCAATAATAAGGGCATTGATGATGTCGATCAATACGGACGGTAAAGACTGAAAACGGATGATGAGCTGTTGCATAAAGGGAATTATACCTTAAGGGTACAGAGAGTAATCACCTTTTATTACGCTGTAACCGTTCTTTAAGTATAATGGGCAAATTTTTAACCTAAAGGTTGTTTTATATGGACATCGTCGCACAGTTATTGCCGTTCATCTTTTTGATCGCTATCATGTATTTTATTATCATCCGCCCGCAGCAACAGCAGGCAAAGAAGCACAAAGAGATGGTTGAGAGTCTCCAAAAAGGGGACAAAATAGTTACAAACGGCGGTTTTATCGTTGAAATCAAGAAAGTGGAAGAGAACTTTTATTCTGTCAAGATAAACAATGACGTTGTTGTCAAACTTGATAAAGATGCTGTGGCACGAAAGTATGAGGATGAAGCTTAATTTTCGCATAATCGTTTTTGCTGCAGCGATACTTTTCGGTGTTGTTTTTTCAATGCCTTCGCTGCTTCAAATGGAAAAAGGTGCCAAGGTTTCGCTTGGACTTGATCTTCAGGGCGGTCTGCATATGCTGCTGGGTGTCAAAGTCGAAGAGGCCGTGGACTCACGCTACACTTCGATTGCCTCCAGTATCAAACACTTTACTGATCGCAATGAAATCCTGCTTGATTCGTTGACACCTGGGGAGAGTTCGGTCGATTTTGTTCTGCTTGACAGTGATGACGAGCCTGCGATGAATGCGATGCTCAAAGAGGTTGACGGTCTCAAGGTTGATATTGAGGGTGAAAACTATCATCTGACACTGACGCCGGAGTCGATCGAAGCGACGAAAAAACTGGCGGTGGATCAGGCGATTGAAACCATTCGTAACCGTCTGGACCAATTTGGACTGGCAGAACCGACAGTTGCACGTCAGGGCGAAGAGAAGATACTGGTCGAATTGCCGGGTATCAAGTCTCCGGAAGAGGAAAAGCGTGCCCGTGAATTGATCTCGCGTTCCGCCAAACTTCAGATGATGGCACTGGACGAAGAACGTAAAATGCGTGTCTACAACATGACAGAAGCGGAAGCGGCGAAATACGGTGACGTTATTCTGGATGATGTTGCCAGAGTGGGAGAAAAATACCTGATCAAAGAGATCCCGATTCTTGACGGTTCCATGCTGACAGATGCCCGGGTGTCATTTGATCAGAATAACCGTCCGATTATCAATTTCTCGCTTGATTCGGAAGGGGCCCAGATCTTTGGTGATTTTACCGGCCGAAATGTCGGGAATCATCTTGCCATTGTCCTTGACGGGAAAGTCTACTCTGCTCCGGTAATCAATGAACGGATCGGCGGCGGAAGCGGTCAGATCAGTGGAGATTATACCGTTATGGAAGCACAGGATCTTGCTATTGCATTGCGATCGGGCGCACTGCTCGCACCGATTTATCTGATGGAAAAACGTTCTGTCGGACCAAGTTTGGGTGCCGATAGTATTCGAGCGAGTATGATTGCTCTGCTGGGCGGATTTGTATTGGTAATCATCTTTATGCTTTTTTATTATAAAATGGCCGGTTTTATTGCCAATATTGCGCTGATCGCCAATCTTTTTATCATTTTGGCGGTCATGGCACTGTTTGGTGCGACACTGACCCTTCCGGGTATGGCGGGGATCGTCCTGACCGTCGGTATGGCGGTGGATGCAAACGTTATTATCTCTGAACGGATACGTGAATTGATCTATCAGGGGCTTTCTGTGCATAAAGCGATCGAACAGGGTTACGCGAATGCGATGCGCGCTATCCTGGATGCCAATATTACGACATTGATCGCTGCAGTTGTGCTGTATGCCTATGGAACAGGGGCGATCAAAGGATTTGCCATTACGATCAGTATCGGTATTTTAGCTTCAATGCTGACTGCGATTCTGGGGACACACGGTATTTATGAAATGCTGGAATCCAAAATTGTCAAAAGTAAAAATATGGCCATCTGGTTTGGCGTGAAGAAGGCGGCGTAAATGGAATTTTTCAAATATACCAAAACCTATAATTTTATGGGAAAATCGAAAGCCGCAATGATGTTTTCGATTGCTATGGTGCTGGCTTCTTATGTTTTTCTTTTTACAAAAGGGCTGAATTACGGGGTTGATTTTGCCGGCGGCACGATTGTTCAGGTTAAGTATACCCAGGCGGCTCCCATCGATAAGATGCGTGAACAGCTTAAGAGTGATCCTGCATTTCACGGTGCTTCCATTACGGAGTTCGGCTCTGTGGAAGAGGTGATTATCCGTCTGAAAAGCAGTTCGCAAAGTGTTACGACCGATATTGGTGACAGCGCACGGGAAATGCTTAAAGGCACGGGGGAGTTTGAGGTTCGCCGTGTCGATATTGTCGGTCCGAAAGTCGGAAATGAACTGCGTGAAAAAGGGATAATGTCGCTGATTCTGGCGACGATTGGTATCCTGATTTACGTTGCATTTCGCTTTGAATGGCGTTTTGCCGTGGCGTCCATCGTGGCGTTGGTGCATGACATCTCCATCGCTTTGGGGGCATTGGCACTGTTCCAGATCGATGTGAACCTTGATGTACTGGCAGCCCTTTTAACGATTTTGGGTTATTCGCTTAACGATACGATTATCGTTTTTGACCGGATCCGTGAAGGGATCACTACGTCAAAAAGTACGAATCTCGGTGAGGTGATCAATGAATCGATCACGCGTACCCTGGCCCGTACAACCCTGACTTCACTCACGACATTTTTTGTGGTGTTTACACTGTTTGTCTTTGGCGGTGAGATCATCCATTCGTTTGCCTTTACCCTGCTTGTGGGTATCGTGGTCGGTACCTACAGTTCAATCTTTGTCGCATCACCGATATTGATGTGGTTCGGTTTTGACATTAAAGGCTACCGTGCCCGATTGGCAGAAAAAGCAAAAGGTGCAGCTGAGAAAGAGCGCATGCGTGCACAGTTCGAGCAGGGCACCGTTTAAAAATATACAGAAGGAGTTAGGATGGATTGGGGTAAAGTAGTCTACGTCTTTTTTTCATTGATGAGTCTGACATCTACTGCCGGATTTTTGTATGAGCATACAGCTATTGCACTGTTCGTGGCAGCCAGTTTAAATTTGGTTTCAACCATTTTGAAGATCGGGGTACGTACCCTCCTCGCTGCCGAGCTTCTTGCCAGTTCGCTGGTAGCAGACCTGCACCTTATACCTGCTTTTCTTTATCTGGTTGTATCGGATAATATGGAGTGGGCCATTGCATTGGCGATTGGTGCATTGATTGCCAATATCTTCTCTATGGGTCTGGTCTATATAGAAAGTGCCAAAACACGCGAAGAATATTAAAAAGCCTCAACATTAAATACAATCAGACGTATGGTCTGATTGCTGTTTTACATTATTTCTAATTACCCTGACAGGAGACTCTATTGCACTATAATCCTCATGAAATCGAACAGAAATGGCAGCACTTCTGGGAAGAAAACAGAAGTTTTGAACCTTTTGATGATCTTGAGAAGGAGAAGAAATATATTTTAAGTATGTTTCCGTTTCCAAGCGGACGTCTGCATATGGGCCATGTCCGCAACTACAGTATCGGTGATGCCTTTGCCCGTTATTATCGTCAACAGGGTAAAAATGTTCTGCACCCCATCGGCTGGGACAGTTTTGGTATGCCGGCAGAAAATGCTGCAATCAAAAACGGATCACACCCGAAGAAGTGGACCTACGAAAATATCGACTATATGCGTAAAGAACTCTCTGCTTTGGGACTTTCATTTTCAAAAGAGCGTGAATTTGCTACGAGTGATCCGCTCTATACCAGATTTGAGCAGGCTTTTATTATCGAGATGTTTGAAAAAGGACTTCTCTACCGCAAACAGGGCTTTTTAAACTGGTGCCCGCATGATCAGACGGTACTGGCGAATGAACAGGTGGTTGACGGCTGCTGCTGGCGATGTGATACTCCGATTGTCAAAAAAGAGATGTATCAGTACTATTTGAAGATCTCTGATTATTCAGAGCAGCTTATAGGCGATCTGAAACTGCTTGAGAAGGGGTGGCCGAAACAGGTGCTGACCATGCAGGAGAACTGGATCGGCAAATCGACAGGCCTGGAATTCACGCTTCACTTTGATCTTGACAGCAAAGAGAAACTCTCTCTGATTCATGAAGGATTTGAAGTATTTACAACACGTCCGGATACTATTTACGGTGTTTCATATACCGCTTTGGCACCGGAACATGAGATCGTTACCTATATGCTGGAAAACAGTCTTTTGGACGATAACTCCGCAGCTAAAATCAAAGCTATGAAAAATGCTTCGTCTATCGATCGCCAGAAAACAAAAGAGGGCGTTGCTCTGGGTCTTAATGTGATTCACCCGTTAACGGGGAAATCGATCCCGGTGTGGGTGGCCAATTTTGTTTTGATGGATTACGGATCGGGTGCGGTTATGGCAGTACCGGCGCATGATGACAGGGATTTTGATTTTGCCGGACAGTATGGCCTTGAGATCACAACGGTCATTAAACCGAGAGAGGGTGAAGCAGAAGCAGCCAAGGCATTTACGGATGCAGGTGTGCTGACGGATTCGGAGACGTTCAGCGGTATGGATTCAAAAACGGCACAGGCAGCGATAATGGATCACTTTGAAGCCGAAGGAATCGGCAAGAAGGTCATTAATTTTCGTCTGAAAGACTGGGGAATCTCACGTCAGCGCTACTGGGGTGCACCGATTCCGTTTATCCACTGTAAAAAGTGCGGTATCGTTCCCGAAGCTGCAGAGAATCTGCCGGTGACCCTGCCGGATGATATCGAAATAACGGGAGAAGGCAATCCGCTGGATCATCATCCGACATGGAAGTACTGCAGCTGTCCGAAATGCGGCGGTGAAGCCGTTCGCGAAACAGATACCCTCGATACTTTTGTGCAGTCATCCTGGTATTTTCTGCGTTATACTGCCTCCAGAGAGGTACAGAAAAATGCGGCATTCAGTTCCAAAGAACTTGATTACTGGATGAATGTCGATCACTATATCGGCGGGATTGAACACGCCATTTTACACCTGCTCTACAGCCGATTTTTTACAAAGGCACTGCGCGATATGGGACATATCAATGTTGATGAGCCGTTCGATCAGCTTTTGACACAGGGGATGGTGCTTAAAGACGGAACCAAGATGAGCAAGTCCAAAGGCAACACGGTCGATCCGGATGCATTGATCGAAAAATACGGTGCCGATACTGCCAGACTCTTTATCTTGTTTGCTGCACCGCCTACGCAGGAGCTGGAATGGAATGATTACGCGGTGGAGGGTGCCTATCGTTTTCTCAAACGCCTGAGTGAACGCTCAGAACATGCTTATACGACAACCTCTCTGCCGGAGATCGAACATGCTGCATTGAACTAAGAGGAGAAGGCTGCACGTAAAAAAGTCTATGAGGCACTTAAACGTGCGCATGAGGTCTTTGATGAACGCTACACTTTCAATACGATGATCGCAGGTGCTATGGAAGCGATGAATGCACTCAATGAACAGAAAAACAGTGATGTCTGGACAGAGGGATACTGGATACTGCTGAGTATACTTGAACCGATCGTACCGCATATCTGCTGGGAGTTGAGCAGCGCACTGTTTGAACGAAAAAACCTGTCACCGATCCCTCTTAAAGAAGAGGTTTTCAGCGTTGATTCGATGACACTGGGTGTTGCAGTTAACGGTAAACGCCGTTCGGAAATTGAAGTAGGTGTCAACGATGA
The DNA here is from genome assembly GCA_030642185.1 of Helicobacteraceae bacterium. Classification (GTDB taxonomy): domain Bacteria; phylum Campylobacterota; class Campylobacteria; order Campylobacterales; family Sulfurimonadaceae; genus 4484-230. Next base: position 8,435 of record DAOWOG010000013.1, read on the forward strand.
CAAGGATGCGATTATTGCTCAGGCAAAAGAGGCCATTGCCAAATGGCTCGAGGGAAAAACGATTGTCAAAGAGATCGTGGTTCCCAAAAAACTGGTCAATATCGTTGTGAAGTAGGTATTTTGGTGTTGGGTTTGAAAGGGTGGTGAATTTGTATAAGATATTGACATTATTCATTATTAATTATTCACTGTTCATTGTATTGACGGGCTGCGGCTATAAACCCAGCAGCCACTATGCTAAAGTGGTCATGAAAGGAACGGTCAGTACCGAGATCGTGATCTCAATGCAGGATCCTGAAAGTACCGTCTTGATCAAAGATATCATCAACCGTGCGGTCATCGTTCGGTTTCAGTCCTCTCTGCGCAGCCGTGACCAGGCAGAGACGCATCTGAAAATTTCACTTGATGATGTTATTTTTATCCCTATGAAATATGATGTCAACGGGTATATCGTCAATTATCGTGCACGTACGATGTTGACTATATGGCGCACGACTGATCAGAAAAGTAAAACATACAAGGCATCGGGAACCTATGATTTTAATATCGAACCCAGTGCCATCATCTCCGACTTCGCCCGTTTGGAAGCGATCAAGGTCGGTTCACAGAAGGCACTCGACAGTTTTGTAGCGCAGGTAGCGGCCGAGGGTATGCGCGAAACAAAAAAATAGAAGTATGACTGCGTGAACTTTCTGGAATTTTTGCAAAACAAACCGCTCTATTATGATGAGATCGATCTCGAACGGATGCCCAGGGCCTATAAAGCGATAGAAGCGTCACTTCAACTTCCGCGTATCGTTCATGTTGTCGGTACCAACGGGAAAGGGACCACCGGCCGTTTTCTTGCCTCTGCACTGCTCAAAAGCGGAATGAATACCGGTCATTACACTTCACCGCATATTTTGAAATTCAATGAACGTATCTGGATCAATGGAAGCAATGCTGCAGACAGCGTACTTCAGCAGGCCCATGAACGTCTTTATGGACTAGTGGGATCAGAAATATCTGAAACACTCAGTTATTTTGAATATACGACCCTGATGGCGATGATCGCATTTGAGCAGTGTGATATTGTTGTGTTGGAAGCCGGACTCGGCGGTGAGTTTGATGCCACCAATGTGTTTGCGAAAGCGCTTTCGCTTTTTACACCGATCGATTTTGATCATCAGGCTTTTTTAGGTGAAAGTATCGAGGAGATCGCATCGACTAAACTGCGTTCGATGGCAAAAACCGCCATTATAGGTGAGCAGCCGCATAAAGAGGTACTGTATCTGTTTGAAAAAATCGGCCATGACAAGAAGAGTGAAACTTACCGATTTGCTGATCTATTGAGTGACAATGATATAATGATGGTTAAAGAGATCGCACAAAAGCAGGCGTTACCCGCTTATCTCGAACAAAACCTGATGCTCTCTATAGCGGCGTTGAAAACACTGGATATTGCTTATAACATTGAAAGTTTTGATGAAAAGCCGATGTTCGGGCGTTTAAGCAGAGTCAGTGATACGGTTTATCTTGATGTCGGCCATAATGTTCTTGCCGCAAAAGCGATCGCATCATCGCTCAAGGATCAGCGTTTGATATTGGTCTATAACAGCTACAAGGATAAAGAGGTGCCGGCTATCTTGAGTACGCTCAAACCGATTATCGAGTCGGTAGAGATTATAGAAGTCGATGATGCGCGTATCGAGAAACGCGAAAACCTTGAATCAGTACTGCAAGCGCTTGAGATAAGTTATAAGCAGTTTGAAAAAATTGAAAAAGAGAAACAGTATCTTGTTTTCGGCTCCTTCAGTGTGGCCGAAGCATTTTTAAAACACCACCATTATCATATAAAAGAGTAACATGCCCCAAAGCCGTCTATATGAGTATTTTAAAACCCATCCGAAAGAGCCACTGGATATTTTAATCACGGAGGATGCCAAAGAAGCTGCCGAACTTGCGGATGTCTGTCGTTATTTTGAACGGGAATATCTTGTTTTTCCGGATTTAAGAGCTGCCTACCTGGATGATCTCCGTCCGTTTAAAGAGGAGTTGCAGCAGCTCTTCGGTGCGCTTCGTACCTATGACAGCGCTTCTGTCAAACCGCTGGTTATCTCCCCGCTGAAAACCCTTCTTTTTGATCTGCCGAAAACGAAACTCCTTGACACACGCAGGCTTGACTTTGCGGACCGGATCGACTTGGGTGCTTTTAAGGAGCAGATGCTGCATTGGGGTTACACTTTTGTGGATATGGTCCAGGTGGAAGGGGAGATTTCCTTTCGCGGTGATATCATCGATATTTTTATCCCCAATACGCCTCAACCTTACAGGATTTCACTCTTTGATGATGAGGTTGAAGAGATCAAGTTGTTTGACCTTGAGACGCAGCGGACAGATGCGCAGGAGTTGGACTCCATAGTGATCTGCAGTGCTTTCTTTTCCTTTGACAGCGTAACCTACGATGCAGTCAGCAGCCGTGTTCAAAATTCGCAAAGTGACAGTTTTATCAAAGACATCGCCTCGCTGGGCCTTTGGTATCTGCAAGAAGA
>DAOWOG010000222.1 GCA_030642185.1 Helicobacteraceae bacterium
CAGCTCAGTTATGCTTACCGGACAGAGGCCTTCTCAATGCTCCTATACGGCCTCTATTATGGTGTACTTCTTATTTTAGTCGTCTATAATTTTGTGCTCTATATCGGGCTCAGGGATGTCAATTATATCAACTATCTCCTGCTTATCTCAACCTATATGCTCTGGCAGCTCAGCTTTGACGGGATAGGGCTTGAATGGCTCTGGCCGAATATCCCCTGGATGGCCAACAACGGGTTAAGCCTTTTTATCTTTTTATCCTCGGCAATGGCATTTCGATTTGCGCGCTATTTTTTAATGCTGAAAAAATATGACAGCGCCCTTTACCGGTTCTCTCATTATGCAGAGATTCTCTCTTACATAGGGCTGATAAGTACGCTGTTCCTCGAGTTTCATACTTCGATCAAACTGGCGGCTGTCTGGACGGCCCTTGCACCGCTTTCCCTTATGTATGCAGGGTTTAAAGTTTTGCCGCTTTATCGTCCTGCACGCTTTTATCTGATTGGCTGGGCTTTCTTTTTACTGGCGACAATTTTAGTGGCACTGGACAAGCTGGGGATTATTCCTTCCTATGCTTTTATGGTGCATCAGCAGCAGATAGGTTCTGTTTTGGAGATGCTGTTCCTCTCTTTTGCCCTTGCCGATCGTATCAGCTTAATGAAGCGTGATCACTTAAAAGAGCTGAAGCGCTCAACGATTGTCCTGCAGAAAAAAATTGATAAAAAAGTGGAAGAGGCACGTCAAAAAGATAAACTGCTGATCCAGCAGTCACGTCAGGCTGCTATGGGGGAGATGATCGAGAACATTGCGCATCAGTGGCGACAGCCGCTCAATCAACTCTCTCTGATTCAAAATAATATTTTTATAGAGTATACATTCGGAAAACTGGATGAAAAAAGTATGGAGGGCTATCAGGATCAATCAGAAAAATTGATGCATTATATGACAGAGACCATTGATGACTTTAGAAATTTCTTTAAGCCGGATCGTGAAAAAAGTCACTTTAATATCTGTCATGCTATTCATAAAACAGAGGAACTGGTGGCTTCAACACTCAAACAGTATGCGATTGATGTTAAGTTCAGTTGCGGTGAAGAGCTGTTGGCATACGGTCATGAGAACGAATTCTCTCAGGTTATTCTCAATATTTTTAATAATGCAAAAGATGTTTTGGTAGAGCGTAAAGTCAAGCATCCCCATATTTTCATCCATATCAGTAAGAGAATTGATGATTTAGTGATCGAGATATGTGATAATGGCAAAGGTGTAGATGGTACAATTGTAGATAAAATTTTTGATCCCTATTTTACGACGAAATTCAAGTCTCAGGGAACGGGTATCGGATTATATATGTCTAAAATGATCATAGAGAACAGTATGGACGGTACACTGGGTGTCCGTAATGAGGAAGAAGGTGCCTGCTTTATCATTACACTGCCCATAAAAGCGTTCGAAGGAAAAGAAAATGTCTAAACAGGGCTGTTGCGCTTTTTTACGAACAGAATCCGGTGTCGGAATCTTATTGATCATTGCAACTATCATGGCGATGTTCCTTGCAAACTCTCCTTTTGCCGCCTACTATAATAAAATGATGGAAACACCGGTGATGGTAATGTTTGGAGAATTTCATATTGCCAAACCTCTTTTACTGTGGATTAACGATGGTTTGATGGCTATTTTCTTCTTTATGGTGGGATTGGAGATAAAGCGCGAAGTGATAGAGGGTTCTCTGAGTGATAGAAGCAAGTTGGCGGTTCCCGCACTCGCCGCTGTTGGGGGAATGGTTGTTCCTGCACTGATTTACAGTTATTTTAACTGGGGAGATGAAGCGGCAATGCAGGGATGGGCTATCCCCATGGCAACCGATATCGCATTTGCCCTTGGCATACTCTCATTGCTTGGTCCGCGTGTACCGGTACAGTTAAAAGTTTTTCTATTGGCATTGGCGATTATCGATGATCTCGGTGCCATCATTGTCATTGCACTTTTCTTTACCTCACAGCTCTCTATTTCGTCTCTGGTGATCGCAGCGGTGATGATTTCCCTGTTGTTTGTGATGAATCGAAAAGGTGTCGTAAACAATACCGCTTATGTCCTTGTCGGTCTTGTTTTGTGGACGGCAGTATTGAAGTCAGGTGTTCATGCAACACTGGCAGGTGTGATCCTTGGGCTCTTTATTCCCATCAAAAATAACAAGGTGAGTTTTCATGCACTTGAACACTCATTGCACGCTCCGGTCAACTATGTGATCCTGCCGCTCTTCGCTTTTGCAAACGCCGGAGTTTCTTTTGTCAATGTCACTGTCAAAGATATAGCTGACAGTATGACGATGGGCATTGTGATGGGGCTCTTTGTCGGAAAACAGCTGGGAGTTTTTCTCTTTACCTATATTGCCGTAAAACTCAAACTGGGAACACTCGCCGAGGGAATAGGATGGGGCCACGTTTACGGTCTCGCCATCTTAAGCGGTATCGGTTTTACGATGAGTCTTTTCATCGGTTCACTTGCTTTTGAGTGCCATGAAGGGGTCTGTTTTGATCTCGTAGATGAGCGGATGGGGATTTTGATAGGGTCGCTGCTCTCAGGTGTTGTCGGTTATGCCGTACTGAAGTATCAGTTTCGTAAAACCGGACTTAGTCCCGGTAAAACCGAGTTATGAAATTTAAACTTATAATTTTACTGATACTGAGCATACAAAGCATCGCAAATGAATTCACAAAAGCACTCACAGATGCAGCCAAAAGAGCATACCTGATCAACGTCAATGCAGTGATGCTTTTTACCTCGCAGGACATGCTGAGTTCCGGAAAATATAAATTCGGCGATGATAAGATACATATTATGAACCTGCCGTTTATACATCACTTTAATCCCTATAACCGCTATTTGAACTTCTATGTCAACGGCAGTGCCGGTTACAGTCGGAGGGATGAATCTCTGGATATCAATAAGCTTTTCGGAACATCCGGTCTGCCAAACGATCATGTCGAGTTTGATACTTATGCGTTGAAATTGGGCGGAGGGGTTCGTGTAACACCGGGTTATGATCTGGAAATGCTCTTTGGCGGGGCATTGATCTATACCCATATTAAAAACAGCTATGACTATAATTCTCCTGAATCCGAAGCGATCCTCAAGCCTGCTTTCGATGAGGTCTTTGCCAATAAGAACAGTGATAATTTTTCATATGAATTTTTTATGCAGTATGGCTATTTCCCGGACTTTAGCGGCTGGAAGCCCTATACCCTTTTATCTTTTCACTTTTTTGAGACCCACAGTGATTTGACGATAAATGGGAACGACTATACTACAAACTCTTCCGTTTCAAAATTAAAAGCAGGATTGCGAACACCGGAACTTGTGAGTGTTTATCACGTTCCAATGAGTTTAGGTGGTTTTATAGAAGGAAATCTGATTCATGGCGATCTCGATGTTGATCTTGGTTTTGACAGATACGGTGCCGTCGGTGCGTCACTGCACTTTGGAACGAGGTTTTTTACAGATCTGATTGAAGAGCTCAGTGTTGAATATAGTGAAATTGATGGTGACGGCATCAGCGGTTATAATATCGGCATGGGATTTGACATTGCGTTTTAGTGATTTGGAGGATTAAATGATAATAGAGCACACTATTGATGTTACTGTACTTGGAATGACATTGTATCTGCCGGACCTGGCACATTTGAACTGGTCTTTAGTCGCTGACATACAAGATGGGCTATCCTGAAATTGATGGGACATTCGATATTATTACTCCACCAACTAAATACCCAAACAAATAGCGG
>DAOWOG010000051.1 GCA_030642185.1 Helicobacteraceae bacterium
AAGGAACTGACGTACACTTTCGTCGATAACTGCGTCAATTGCTTTGATACGCTGTACCATCGTCATCGCTTTAAAATCACCGCCGACACCGGCGTCAGCAGCCGCTTTCATCTTCTCTTCATCCATCTCACGGCGAACATCAGCAAGAATGTCGACAAGGTAGTACTCACGATCTTCGTGGCCGCCCGGCTTGATACAGCTTTTACAGAAACCGCCGGCTTTGGTGTAGTCAGTGATCTCTTCGACTGTTTTAAGATCATTGAGTTTAATGACCTCCTGCAGTGTTCCAAGACTGACACGGGCACATTCACAGACAATGATCTCTTCTTCAAAACTCTCGGCATCAACACCCATATAGAGTCCGGCTGCTTTTTTGATAACATCATACGCCATAACCGAACAGTGCATTTTTTGAGGCGGAACTGCTGGAACATCCGGAGTATCACGGAGAGCGACTTCAACATCGATGTTTGTGATTTTAACCGCTTCGGGAACAGTTTTCCCCATACAAAGTTCAACCATCATGTCTGAACTTGCAATCGCCGTACCACAACCGAAGCTTTTAAATTTAGCATTGATGATAAGGTCATTTTCCGGGTTAACTTCCCAGTAAAGACGCACTGCATCTCCACAACTTTCAGCTCCAAAATCAGCAACAATCAATTTGTTACCGTTAGCCGCAGCCTCATCTTCTGTAATTTCACCCTGGTTTTGGGGATTATTCATTAGAGTTGTTACTTTATCAGAGTATTGATCCCATAACGATCCACCCAATAAGTCATTCTTTGCCATGGTTTCTCCTTTATCTTTATTTTTTTATATCGCGCATTCAGTGGCTTCGCCACCGGGTGTCGGTTGTACTTTTGCGTATGAACTTGAAATTCCGCGTAAACGTAGTACCGCTGCTTTAAAGTGATCGATCACATAACCGACCTCTTCATCCGTTGTAAAACGGCTCAGGCTCAAACGAATTCCTGTATGTGCCAGTTCATGGTCGGCACCGATCGCCAGCATAACCGAGTTGGCTTCAAGATCTTCACTCGCACAGGCTGAACCGGTTGATGCACCGATAAGACCGTTGTTAAGATCCCATAGCATTCCTTCACCTTCAACCCCGCGAATAGAGATCAGCAGCGTGTTTGGCGTACGGTTGTCGCGTTCACCGATGGTAAAGGTGTCACTAAGCTCAAGCAGTGCATCTTCAAGACGGTCACGTTTGGCACGCATAGAAGCCATTTTAGACTCGATGTTTTTCGTGGCAAGTTCCATTGCTTCACCCATACCGACAATAAATGGAACGTTAAGTGTTCCTGACCGGCGGCCGTTCATCTGCTCTCCGCCGTGCATCAGCGGAGAAAGTTTCTGTGAGTCTTTAATGTAAAGTGCACCGACCCCTTTAGGTCCGTGAAATTTATGTGCCGACATGGATATAAAGTCAATATGAACATCCTGAACATCAACCGGGATCTTACCGACAGCTTGAACTGCGTCACTATGAAAGAGAACACCTTTCTCTTTGCAGATCTCACCGATCTCTTTTATAGGAAAGATCATGCCGGTTTCATTGCTTGCCCACATAACAGAGACAAGTGCTGTTTTGTCCGTAATAAAACTTTTAACGGTATGTGCTTCAACGATCCCTTGGTCATTCACGGGAAGATAGGTGACTTTAACCCCTTGATCTTCCAGAAATTTACAGGTTGACAGTACTGACGGGTGTTCAACTTCCGTTGTAACGATGTGGTTTTTATCACCGTTTAAAATTTGATCTACCCATGTTGACTGCAGTACCCAGTTATTGGACTCTGTCGCACATGAAGTGAAAATGATATCATCATTGTCTGCTGCATTGATCCCTGCATACATCTGATCAATTGCTTTTGCAATTGCCGGATGCGAACCGGTACCGAACTTATGGATGGAATTTGGATTACCATACTTTTCGGAAAAGTACGGAAGCATTGCTTCAACAACCTGAGGATCGACCATCGTGGTTGCGTTGTTGTCCATATATACTTGCATAGTATTCCTCTATAATTAATTGTTATCTGTTTTTATCACTTTTTTAAAAAGGACAAAATTTGTCTTGTTTTAATAATGAGATAATAATTGAAGTGTCGTTAGAGTATGCTTAAAGTATTTTTATATTATGGAAAGTTTAAGAATCAGGAAAAAATCGGTATAGTTTTAGAGGTGCCCTTAATACCGATTGCCTGCCGGAGCATTAATAAGATTGAAAAATTCGGCACGGGTTTTCTCATCTTTTTTAAAGAGGCCTCGCAGCGCACTTGATGTAGTGGTTGAATTGATCTTCTCAACGCCGCGCATCTCCATACACATATGACGGGCTTGAATTACGACGGCAACCCCTTTGGGCTGAATGGTTTGCATAATCGCATCGGCAATCTGTTCGGTAAGCTGTTCCTGGATCTGCATACGGCGTGAAAAGACATCGACAACACGGGGGATCTTGGAAAGCCCGACAACTTTACCGTCAGGAATGTACGCAACATGAGCACGGCCGATAATCGGTAGAAGGTGGTGTTCGCAGGTAGAGTAGAACTCGATATCTTTAATAAGAACCATTTCGTCATTGGAACTGGTAAAGATGGCCGATTCCAAAATAGCTTTTGGATCTTCTTTGTAACCACCATACATAAATTCATATGCTTTGAAAACACGTTCCGGTGTTTTCTGAAGTCCCTCACGATCAGGATCTTCCCCAACGCTTTTCATCATTGTTTTTACAGCGGCTTCAAAAGCATCTTGATCTTTATCTTGCAATGTGATTACCTTGAAATTTTCTTGGATAATAACACAGTAAGTCCATTTGCAATATTAAAGGTGCCCTAAAGCTATTTGATCTCATAGACTTGTTAGCACTTTTTCGCTATTATTGCCCAAATTTTTATATCAGCAACTTGTAAGACGCTCTCTTTAAAGCCAGCTTGCGAGTCAAAAACAAAGGGACTTAATGGACATCAATGCCACTAAAATCAATGGAGCCAATGCCGAGATCACTGCAACTATACTGCAAGACGAGATCAACGCCAACATCGAGAAAATTGCCAAAGAGTTGGCTAAAACGGCCAATATCGCCGGTTTTAGAAAAGGCAAAGTGCCTGTATCTGCCGTAAAAAAACAGTATGGTGACCGATTGGTTCAGGATGCTGAAGCAGAAGCACTTCGTGATGTTCTCAGTCAAGGTCTTGACGAGATGAAGATCGCCAATGAATCACTTATCGGAGAGCCCCAGATCAGTAAATTTGATAAAGTCGAGGGTAAAATCGAGATTGAAGTCAAAGTTGCAATGCGTCCGCAGATCGATGCGGGTGATTATGCAAGTTTTGTCAAAGATTTTGATAAGCCGGAAATTACGGATGAAGCGATCACCGAGCGTATTGAAGACCTTGCCAAAGCTCAGGCAGCATTTGTAACGGTTGAAGAGGATCGTGAGCTAATTGACGGTGATACTGCACTGATCGATTTTGAAGGCTTTGTAGACGGAGAATCGTTTGAAGGCGGAAAAGCAGAAGACTTTTCGTTAACGCTTGGAAGTGCTCAGTTTATTCCCGGTTTTGAAGAACAGATTGTCGGAATGAAAAAGGATGAAGAGAGAACAATTGATGTTGTCTTCCCTGAAAACTACCAGGGCGATCTGGCGGGTAAACCTGCACAGTTTAAAGTAAAAGTCAATGGAATCCAGATGAAAGAGAAAGTTACACTGGATGATGATCTTGCCAAGAAGATGATTCCGGGTGACGAAGCTGCAACCATGGACATGCTCAAAGAACAGGTAAAAACACAGATTGAAAACGAAGAACTTTCAAAGCTCTATAATGATACGCTGAAACCAGAACTCCTTGCGACGTTCGTCGAGTCATTTGAGTTTGATCTTCCGGCTTTTGTTGTTGAACAGGAGATGGATATGGCATTGAATAAAAAAGCGCAGGAGATGACAGAAGCAGAGCTGACTGCTATTAAAGAGGATGCCGATAAAGTTCAGGAACTTCGTGAAACATTCCGTGATGAAGCAAGCCGTTCTGTCAAAGCAACGTTTATTATTGATGCACTTGCACAAAAAGAGGGCATAGCCGTTACTGACGATGAAGTGATGCAGACGATCTATTATGAGGCGATGCAGATGGGTCAGGATCCGGCAGAAGCGTATGAGAATTACAAAAAATCAGGATATCTTCCGGCGATTCAGATGGCAATGGTAGAAGATAAAGTGTTAAGCCAACTTCTCAACGCAAAGACGAAAGAAGCTTAAATGAGTTACATTCCCTATGTCATAGAGAAGACCGGGCGCGGTGAACGTTCTTATGACATCTACTCGCGTCTGTTGAAGGACCGCATTATTATGCTTAGCGGTGAAGTCAATGATGCCGTAGCGTCCACCGTTGTTGCTCAAATGCTTTTTTTGGAAGCAGAAGATCCGGAAAAAGATATCTATTTTTATATTAACAGTCCCGGTGGTGTCATCACTTCGGGGATGGCAATCTATGACACAATGAACTATATTCGACCGGATGTTGCAACTATCTGCATAGGACAGGCTGCTTCGATGGGCTCCTTTCTGCTCAGTTCCGGTGCCAAAGGCAAGCGTTTTGCGCTTCTGCATGCACGTATTATGATTCATCAGCCTCTTGGCGGAGCACAGGGACAGGCGACCGATATCGAAATTCAGGCCAAAGAGATCTTGCGTGTGAAAGCGGAACTCAATGCTATCCTTGCCAAAAACTGCGGTCAAACGCTCAAGACAATTGAAAAAGATACTGATCGAGATAACTTTATGAGTGCCAAAGAAGCACATGAATATGGCATGATTGATGAAGTGTTAACTAAAAATGAGAAAAAATAGCTGCGTGAATATGCGGTTGTTGAAGAGCTGTAATTTATGAAACTGCCTATCATCACTTATCCGGATAAACGTCTGAAAATTGTCTCCAACCCTGTGAAGGTCTTTGATGCAGAGTTGCATACATTTTTGGACGATATGTATGAAACCATGATGGCAACCAACGGGCTTGGTTTGGCAGCTATACAGGTTGACAGACCGATTCAGGTGTTGATCCTGAATATTCCCAATGAAGAGGGAGAACAGTATCAAGAAGGTCTGCTCGAAATCATCAATCCTCAAATTACATTCAGTGACGGTTCGCTCTTCTTTCAGGAAGGGTGCCTGAGCGTTCCCGGTTTTTATGAAGAAGTTGAACGTTATGAGAAAGTAATCATTAGTTACCTCAATCGTCACGGCGAAGGATGTTCTTTGGAAGCAGACGAGCTTCTGAGTGTTGCCGTTCAACATGAAATGGATCATCTCGCCGGTAAACTTTTTATCGAGAAACTCTCCTATTCACGACGTAAAAAGTTTGAAAAAGAGTATAAAAAAGCGCAAAAAGAGAAAAAGCGTCAGTAGAGTTTTAAAAATGTTAATTAACAAATAATATTATTATCAGTTTTTATATGCTATCTTTCTATCTTCACAGAAGGAGATAGTATGAAGCAGCTTTATTGTGCGACTATGGAAGGTATAGAAGCACTCACAGTCGAAGTTGAATCGACGTTGACGAAGGGATTGCCTTCATTTACAATTGTTGGCATGGTATCAACTGCCATCAGTGAAGCAAAAGAGCGTGTAAAATCTGCACTTCTTTCCAATGAATTCACTTTTCCGCCAAAACGTATTACCGTCAACTTAAGTCCGTCTGATCTGAAAAAAGAGGGCTCACAGTTTGACTTGGGAATAGCACTGCTGATTGCGCTTGACAGCAGTGAAATATCTTTTGAGAGTTGGTATGTTTTTGGAGAATTAGGTCTTGATGGTACGGTCAAAGAAAATACACAGCTCTATCCGTTGATTCTCTCGTTGGCAAACAATGGTGAACTGACGCATGCTGTTGTCCCTGAAGTATCACTACAGAAAGTTTCAAATATCCCCGATGTCACTTTTATCGGTGTTTCACATCTCAACGATGCTATCGCTTTTTTTAAAGGTGAGAAGGAAAACATACCTACTTCTACAGCTAAAAAACCTGATTTTCCTTCTTACACTGTTGATAGTACGCAGTACTATTATCAACATCACTATCCGTTGAATTTTTTCGATGTCAAGGGACAGGAAATTGCCAAGCGTTCTGCACTGATCAGTGCTGCCGGTATGCATAACCTGTTGCTTGAAGGCAGCCCGGGATGCGGGAAATCCATGGTTGCCAAGCGGCTTCGGTTTATTCTTCCTCCGGTGAAAAACTCAGAACTTCTGGGCATTGCCAAACTTGACAGTCTCGAAGGTCTCGAGCCTCATTTCAAACCGCTTCGTCCATTTCGCTCTCCGCATCACAGCAGTACGCTCGCATCGATATTCGGCGGCGGTTCGTATAAAGCGCAGATAGGGGAAGTGGGACTGGCGCATCACGGGGTTCTGTTCTTTGATGAGTTGCCACATTTTTCCAAACAGGTACTGGAAGCATTGAGGGAACCGCTTGAAGATAAAAGAATTCGGATATCGAGGGTTAACTCCAAAGTGGAATATCCGACCGATTTTTTGTTTGTCGGTGCGATGAACCCCTGTCCCTGCGGTAATCTTTTCAGTAAAAACCTGGCATGCCGCTGTTCGGACCTGGAGATTACGCGCTATAAAAACCGTCTTTCTGATCCTTTTCTGGATCGTATCGATCTCTATGTCCAGATGCAGGATGTCAATGCAGACGATAAGCCCTCATACAGTTCAAAAGAGCTGCATGAACGTGTTATTGCAATACATCAGGTACAGTTGTCACGTAAACAGGGGACATTTAACGGTCGTTTGAGTGATGAGGAAGTTGAAAAATTCTGCATAATGGATCATGAGGCAACGGCTATACTGCATCAAGCTGTAATGCGTTTCGCCCTCTCATTTCGTACGATCAAAAAGCTGCAGAAGGTCTCGCGTACGATTGCGGATATTGAAGGAAGCGAGCAGATCGAAAAGTCTCACTTGCTTGAAGCATTAAGTTATCGCAGGCGGGGCTGAATTTGATAGACTGCTAAAAGACTGCCACGACCCATTTGGTGATGAAATAACCGCCGATCACCAGCCAGGCAAACATGCTTGCAGCGGTATAAAGCGGTGCCATGCCCAAACCTTTGAATTTGGCAAATCTTGTTCCCATACCCAGTGCCGTCATCGCCATAGTCAGAAGGAATGTATCGATCTCATTGATGAGTGTTACAATGTTTTCCGGTACGATATGCAGTGAGTTAAATCCTGCCATACCGATAAAATAGAC
>DAOWOG010000188.1 GCA_030642185.1 Helicobacteraceae bacterium
GCATCTGAGAGCGGATGATAAGCGTATCGACATCGCTTTCAAGGTCGCGTCTGCGTGCCTCTTCTTGTATAAAAGTAATAGTCTCTTTCATCGTCGGCTGCTGCTCAACGATGATACCGATACCGGCAAGCTCCTGAAAAAGACTCTGCAGCTTTGCCGGACTGGGCTGTTCATGAATTCGGAAGACACCGCGTTCATACATGGATGCAGCCGCTTTGTTAGCCAGCAGCATACAGTCTTCTATCAGCGCATGCGAGGGGGTCTCTTCGGCAGCCTCCGTCGAGACAAGCTCATGATTTTCATCAATCTTCATCTGCAGCTCGGTAGAGTGAAAATCATAGCCGGTTTTCAGGCGCTGGGATTTCAGTGTGTCTGTCAGTTCGCGAAGCGGAGGAAGAAAGTCCATCACTTCCTGCTCGTCACTGTTTTGCGCATGAAGATCACCCTGGAAAAACTGATCTACCTCTTCGTAGCTAAAACGGCGTTTGGAGTGGATGATGGCTTCATACACTTCAGAATGGGTGACTTTGAGCGATTCGGGATCAAGATGCAGCTCAAAAACAAAAGCCAGACGATCGACATGCGGCTGAAGCGAACAGAGGGTTTCAGAGAGTTCTCTCGGCAGCATGGGAATGGACCGGTGCGGAAGGTAGATGGAAAAAGAGCGGTAGATCGCTTCGGCATCGATGGCACCGAACGGCTCAACATACGAACTGACATCCGCAATAGCAACATACAGGATATGATTGGCAGTGTCGAAACAGATCGCATCATCGAAGTCTTTGGCCGTGACCGGATCGATGGTACAAAAAGGCATCTTTCGCAGATCTTTTCTGTTCGCATAGCGCGAAGCATCGACATTTTTATCAAAACTGCGGGCAAGTTTCAGGACCTCTTCATCAAATGCATCATGTTTGTTGTAGGTGGCAAGCACAATCTTTTCATCGACTTTCGGATCACGCAGATTGCCGAGTATCTCCATGATCTCATTGGTCTGATTGTTAATTTTAAGAAGGGTGCCCGGCTCGAATTTGCTTAATTGTTCAGGATCAAGCGCTACCCCGGCAGGATGTTCCGTGCGAATGTCCAGTAGCACTTTGCGTGACTCTTTGACGGCGATAAATGCGACGCTGTAGCTTTCGAGTCTTCCGACAATCTCAACAACTTTTGCAGAGGGTGCGCCGCGGCGTCCCAAAAGACGCTGAACAATGACAAGATCCTGATCTTTGGCACCTTCCAGATGGCTGGTGTCGATGAAGAGATCACGTACATTGGCGCCGACAACCTGAAGGTAGGCAGTGCCGTGTTGTGAAAGAGCAATACTTCCTGCACGGTATTTGGATGGGAGACGGTAGAGGTTCTCTTCTTTGAGCAGGTAGCCTTTGGATAACCATCCCTCCACTAACGGACGCTCTTCTTCGGTAATGTCTTTGTCAAATAAACCAAGGGTTAAACGGACTAATAATGTTTTCATATGCAGCGCCACTTTTTAAAGGTAGCCATATTATACCAAACCAAAGAAAGGTCAATCCTCATGACTCATCATCGGGTTTGGGATTTGACCAATATATGCAGAGGTTCTTTAAAAGGATCGATATAAGAGGTGCTTGTAAACATCAGCTTCTCGTTTAAGCTGATAGTGGCACGCAGAGTGTATCGGTGCCTGTCTTGAATCAGATTTTCATCGTAGGCCAGGTTAAAAGCAAAAGGCACAGAGGCAAGTGTATTAAAACTGGTTTGGGCAATCTGCCTGGAAGGAGCATCTGCCAGGGAGATATCTTCCAAAACAACACGAATGACCGCTTCTTTTGGCAGCATCATACGTTCACGGTAGCTGACAGTGCCCTGCAGGGTTTTCATCGATGACTCCTTTGTATAGTTGGCTTTATCAGAAGAAGCACAAGAGGAGATAGATAACATTAAAAACAGGAACGATAACAGAATGATTTTCATAGGATTACCCTCAAAATAAAAGAACTTGAATTGTTCAGAAGAGATTATAACGAAGCGTGTAGAAAAATTGAAGTGTTATATAAAAAGTAAATGGTTAGTAGCATGAAAGAGGGTGACTTTATGATAGAATTGAAATTCAATTTTTTAAAAAGGGAACAAATGCAAAGTGAAGCAATTTTGAAACAGCTTGGATACGCGCCTAATACAGCACTGTTGGCACAGTTGAAACGGATTGAGGATACGACTCAAGGGTATGAGAAGATAAAAAAACATATTCTGGATCTGCATGAACATTTGAAAGTGGATGATTCCTATGTCGCGATGTCAAACAGCAATGATTATTTCAAGATCAAAATTGAAGCACCGAGCGAAGGCCGTAAAGAAGAGGCACTTGAAAAAGTAAAACATTTTTCGGACAAATATAAAGTCAATGTGGAAAAAGTAGAAGGTAAAGACACCTACTATATTCTCGGATTTAACAAGTAAATACCTTTGCATACAGAGCCGATAACACCAGAAGGGTTTGATCAGATTTTACGCGAGTTCAAATATCTGAAAGATAGTGAAAAACCTCGCGTAAACAGGGAAAAGCAGGTTGCAGCGGAGCAGGGTGACCGCTCTGAAAATGCAGAGTATCATGCGGCAAAAGAGAAGCTTCGCCATATCGATAAACGGCTGTTTTACCTTAACTCCATGATCGAGAAGGCTCAGATTATCGACCCGGCTAAACTGGATCACTCCCGGGTTCATTTTGGTGTTACCGTTACCCTTGAAGACCTTGACAGCGCTGATGAAGAGGTCTATACGATCTGCGGTGTGCTTGAAAGCGAAGCTGAAAACGGCCTGATCTCCATCCATGCCCCCTTGTCAAAAGCAATGTTGGGAAAAAAAGAAGGTGATGCGTTTACGATTCATCTGCCGATGGGAAAAAAAGAGTATGAAGTCATTACACTGAAATATATTCCGGTGTTTGAACGTAAAAAAGAGCACCGAACGGAAGCAGATTTCGGTTTTAAATAAAAAATTTATTCACCCTGCGCTATAATCGCGGCTTACTACTTTGTAACACAAGGAACTGCCGTGAGCGAACAACTCGAAAACATCAATGAAGTACTGAGCCAGCATAAACTTTCACAGATTGATTACCACAACATCAAAGAGATCCTGGGACGCGAACCGAACTTTGTCGAGATTGGTGTTTTTTCGGCAATGTGGTCTGAACACTGCAGTTACAAATCATCCAAAAAACATCTTAGCGGTTTTCCGACTAAAGCACCATGGGTCATTCAGGGACCGGGTGAAAATGCAGGGGTTATCGATATCGGTGACGGTTATGCGGCAGTTTTCAAGATGGAGAGTCATAATCACCCATCATTTATCGAGCCGTATCAGGGAGCGGCCACGGGTGTCGGCGGGATAATGCGAGACATCTTCACTATGGGCGCGCGTCCGGTTGCCAGCCTCAATGCTCTGCGCTTCGGCAATGTGATGAATGATGATAAGATAAGTGCGCATCAAAGGTACCTGGTTCGCGGAGTTGTTGAAGGCATCGGCGGTTACGGTAACTGCATGGGTGTACCGACAATCGGCGGCGAGATCAGTTTTGACGAATGCTACAACGGCAATATCCTTGTCAACGCCTTTAACCTCGGTATCGCAAAGTCAGATGAGATCTTTTACGGCAAGGCAGAGGGAATCGGCAATCCTGTCATCTATGTCGGTTCCAAAACGGGCCGTGACGGTCTTGGCGGTGCAGTCATGAGTTCGGACTCTTTTACTGAAGAGTCCAAAAGTCTGCGTCCGACAGTTCAGGTCGGTGATCCGTTTACGGAAAAACTGCTGCTTGAGGCGTGTCTGGAACTTTTCAAGACAGATCATGTCATCGGCATTCAGGACATGGGTGCAGCAGGTCTGACTTCAAGTTCGTTTGAGATGGCAGGACGTTCGGGATCGGGAATGATCATGCACCTCGATAAAGTTCCTGCACGTGAAGAGGGCATGACGCCGTATGAGTTTATGCTTTCCGAGTCGCAGGAGCGTATGCTTATCTGTGCAAAAAAAGGAAGCGAGCAGGCAATCATCGATATTTTTGAGAAGTGGGATCTCGATGCTGCCGTGATCGGAGAGGTGACCGGTACGGGTGATATGGAGCTTTTCTGGCATGGCGAGAAGGTAGCTGATATCCCGGTTGATCCTGTCTCCGAAGAGGCGCCTGTTTTGGACCGTCCGGTTAAACGTCCGGCTTCTTGACGGTATCACAGAGGTGACAATCAACGACTTTGATAAAGTCAGTAACCAGAAAGCTTTTGAAA
>DAOWOG010000130.1 GCA_030642185.1 Helicobacteraceae bacterium
ATGACGTCAAGTTGTTCAAAAGGTTTAAGATCGATTTTCTTCGCATGAAGAGTGAGGCTCATGGCTAATGCCAGTATTAACAATAACGTATATTTCATTGTCGTCCTTTGGGGTGGTAATTTGATGAGGAATTGTATCTGAAGACGGCTTGTTTTTTTTATGAGAAAGCATTATAATGATTACCCATAATATAAAAATTTAGATAGCTGGAGGGACAGATGAAAAGAATCTGGATATTTCTTACATTGATGATATTGTTGCCTTTTTCTCTATTCTCTGATCAAAATGAAATAAAGTTGCATTGCGAGGTAGTGAGTGAAGAGGTTGAAAAAATTCTTTGCAAACTTGAAGTCAGCAGAGAACCTTTTGAACGGCAGGTAACTTTTTTTTGGCATTCTCACCGTTATCCGCAGGATGATCGTGAACATACCAGCATATTAAAGCCGTATTACGCTTCTGTATATGATTATCGGTTTTTACGAGGTCGTGCTCAGGGGACATGGAGTGTACGTGCAAGTGTTGAAGACAACAGAACTATAGAGGTAGCGAAAGTTGAGTTTATACTAAAAGGTTCAGAGCTTATTGCCACATCAGCTGAAGAACAATAGTCTCTTTAAAATGTGTCAGACGAGCATAAGAAAATTGTGCTAACATTGCATCTATAGACGGCCTCCCTGGTGTGTTGGCCGTTTATACCTTAATCATCTTTCATTGCCGCCCAAATAAATCCGCCCAATCCTGCACCTACAACCAGAATCAAAAAAATAATTTGTGAATAATCCAGTACACTCATAAACTTTCCTTTTCAAGTTCCTGCCCGGTTTTCTCTTTTAGCTGGCCGCAGGCAGCACTGATATCAATACCTTTGGAGTCACGAATCGTACATAAAAGACCATGTTGAACCAGATACTCCTGAAACTTCACCATATCCGAAGGATCGGGACGGCGGTAGTCACTGCCGGGGTAGGGGTTAAAGTAAATTAGATTGACTTTGGCCTTAATACCATGAAGGAGCTTGATCAGTTTTTTGGCTGAATCAAGATCTTCATTCTTTCCTTTAATGACCAGATATTCAAACATGACCCGCTTACGTGTATCGATAGGAAAACGGCGTACTGCATCGATAATCGATGCGATGTTGTATGCTTTATTCATTGGGATGAGTTCCGTACGCAGTTCATCATCTACGGCATGCAGGGAAATGGCAATATGTACACCTAAGTCCATTTTACCGAGTTTATCGATTTTACTGCTTATTCCGCTGGTTGATACGGTCTGACGTTTACCGGAGATACTCATCCCTTCTTCATCTTTAAAGATTTTGATGGCTTTGGCAAGGCTGTCGAGGTTATCCAACGGTTCACCCATACCCATATAAACAATATTTAAACGACGGTTTGCTGCAATGTCATTATCCATTTTGACAGCCAATACCTGTGCCACAATTTCACCGGCACTCAGGTCACGCGTAAATCCGCCTTTGGCTGTTAAACAGAATGAACATCCTACTTTGCAGCCGATCTGGGTTGAAACACAGACGGTGTATTTGGCATGATGGACGAGGAGACCATTGCAGTCTCGTTCCTCTTCTTTCATCCGCAGTAAAACAGTTTCTATCGTTTTGCCGTCTGCGAGTTCAAAGAGGTATTTAATTGTGCCGTCCGCTGCTTCTTCTTTGCGAAGGATACGAAGAGGCATCAGTGAATACTTTGATTCAAGTTCTTCACGTAAGGCTTTGGGGATGTTCTGCATGGCATCAAAACTGTCTACGTACTGATGATAAATCCAGCCGAAGATCTGTTTTGCCCGGAACGCCGGTTTGATGATAGTGCGCAGTTCCTCTTTTGTATAGTCAAGTATTGTCGGTTTCATAAGACCAGCTCTTTAATGCGGCGGGGAACATATTCACTCAGTTTTGACATGGCGGCTTCATGATTTTTTAAAAAATCATCATGTGCTGTTTCATTGGTGAAGTTGGTGATGCAAAAAACTCCTCCGGCAGGTATGTCAAATTCCTGTGCGATGCGTAAAAAGGCAAAAAACTCCATGTTCTCCAGTTCGACGCCAAATTGGTTGAACCTGTTTGAGAGCTCCGCATCGGTGGAGATATAGTTGGAGCTGTTGATAATGACATCCTTAACATTTTCTGTTTGTGTTGAGACGACGTTGTCAAGGGGTGTATAGGATTTGTTTTGCAAAAAGGACAATTCAATATTAGCGGCAGTTTTAGACTCGATAATATCCAAAATACTGTGCTTCCCATAGCTCCCCGCAGTTCCGACAAAAAGTAGAAATTCCGGTTTGTCAAAAAGGCAAAGGCGCGTCAGGTTCATGGACATTTCAATGAGTCCGACCCCCATCGGTGTCGCAAAATCAAACGTTTCAATATTTCCGGCACAGATGATCATAGGCGTACCGGAATACCGTTGTCATGCAGATAGTGTTTCAGATCCATAATGTCAATCTCTTTGTAGTGAAAAATACTTGCTGCGAGTGCTGCATCGGCACCATGATCGAACGCCTCTTTGATATGTTCCATTGTTCCGGCACCTCCGCTGGCAATGATCGGGACGTTGACAAGCGAACTGATCTGTTCGGTGATCGGAATGTCAAATCCGGCTTTGGTACCGTCTGCATCCATAGAGGTGAGAAGGATTTCGCCTGCACCCCGATCAACTGCCTCTTTCGCCCATTCCAGTGCATTGATTCCCGTATCGATACGGCCGCCGTTGAGATAGACATTATAATGATCACCTGTCTGTTTGACATCAATGGCAACGACAATGCACTGTGAGCCAAAACGTTTTGCGCCTTCATCAATCAGTTCAGGACGCTTGATGGCTGCAGAGTTGACACTGACCTTGTCGCAGCCTACATTCAGAAGTTTATAGATATCGTCGAGTTTACGGATACCGCCGCCGACTGTCAGCGGTATAAAAACCTCTTTGGCAACTTCTTCAACGATGTGAACGATGGTATCGCGTTCTTCATGCGAAGCGGTAATGTCCAAAAATGTCAATTCGTCAGCACCCTCTTCATTATAGCGCTTGGCAACCTCTACCGGATCTCCGGCATCTTTCAAGCCGACAAAGTTAACACCTTTAACGACGCGTCCGTCTTTAACATCAAGGCAGGGAATAATACGTTTGGCAAAATAATCCATCTCTTATCTTTCTTTAAATACACGGGCAGCACAAAAACCAATGTGATCTTAAATATGTTGATGACAGTATAGTTAATGATCACTTATATCAAGGGTAAATATTTGATATGATTTATACATTAATCTGCCCTTAGTTCAATATAAGCACATTTCGCTATACTTGCATATGAATAGACATGTTGTTGCTAAAAAGAAGTTTGGACAGAACTTTTTAAAAGATGAAAGTATTGTTCGTCAAATTGTCGAAGCGATGCCCTATAATGCAAATGTGATTGCAGAGATCGGGCCTGGCTTAGGTGATTTAACTAAACATATAGTTAATGTCAAAAGCGTTGCTGCTTTTGAGGTTGATACCGATCTATGCAAGCATTTACAGTACAGTTTTAAAAAAGATATCGCCACCAGTCGGCTTACCATTCATTGTGGTGACGTGCTCGAAAACTGGCAGAGTGAGCTTTTAGATGAGTCGTATGACCTGGTGGCTAATCTGCCCTATTATATTGCGACAAATATTATCTTGAAAGCCCTTGCAGATACGCACTGTAAAAATTTGCTTGTTATGATTCAACGTGAAGTGGCAGAGAAGTTTTCTGCCTCGCCTGGAGAGAAAAATTTTGGTGCTTTGAGTGTCATCACTCAAAGTATTGCGACTGCAGGTATTGTACTGCAGGTTCCGCCGGAGGCATTTGAGCCGCCGCCAAAAGTTGATTCTGCCGTACTGCTCATACAAAAAACGGCAAATCGAAGCGATGAAGTATTTGAAGCGTTCCTCAAAGCAGCATTTACGCAACCGCGAAAAACACTCCGGAAAAACCTTACTTCACGTTATGCGAAAGAGAGCATCAGGGCCGTCCTTGAAGATTTGGACCTTGCTCTTTCCATTCGACCCCATCAGGTAGCGACGTCTGACTATCACCAACTCTATACTATGTTAGAAAAAAGGAGTTTGGATGGAAGAAGAGACTCAAACGAGTAATTCTCAAAATAATCAAAGCAGCGAAAGCAAAACACAAGAGGGTCAAAGCGAACAAAAGCGCAGTCCGAATCGAAGCGGACAGAACCGGAACCAAAATCGTTCCGGTGGTCAAAATCGCAATCGCAATCGGCCAAATCGCAATGAAGAGGGTGCTACGTCTCAAGAAGGCAATCGTAACCCTCAACGTCAAAGTCGATCAGGGCAGAAACAGGGTCAAAACCGAAGCAATCAGAGCCGTTCAAGCGGTGGGAACCGTGGACGTAGACGCAACGCTCCTGCACCAACAGATCAGGTCCTTCTGGAATGTGTTCGCAGTAATCAAGAGGTACAAAAAGAGCGGATGAATCCGCATTTTAAACTGGAC
The DNA here is from genome assembly GCA_030642185.1 of Helicobacteraceae bacterium. Taxonomy (GTDB): domain Bacteria; phylum Campylobacterota; class Campylobacteria; order Campylobacterales; family Sulfurimonadaceae; genus 4484-230. The sequence goes on from DAOWOG010000130.1 coordinate 4,504, forward strand.
CTGAATTCAACGAGTAAAATACGTATTACGCCACTGGGCGGTTTGGGTGAAATCGGCGGAAATATTACCGTTATGGAGACGGAAAACGAAGCGATCATTATTGATGTCGGGATGAGTTTTCCGGATGAAGAGATGCACGGTGTCGACATATTGGTTCCTGATTTCACCTATATTCGCGAGATTCGAAAAAAAATTGTAGCCATTATCATTACCCACGCGCATGAAGATCATATCGGTGCGGTACCGTATCTTTTCAAAGAGATGCAATTTCCTATTTATGCGACAGCGCTGCCTTTGGCGATGATCGGCAATAAGTTTGACGAGCATCACCTTAAAGAGCATCGCAAATATTTCAATCCGATAGTGAAACGTCAGGTATACAAAATCGGCAACGACTTTGAAATCGAGTGGATGCATATGACGCACTCTATTCTTGACTCTTCATCATTGGCTATTACGACCGATGCCGGAACGATTATACATACTGGTGATTTTAAAATTGATCATACTCCGGTTGACGGGTACACGGCAGATTTGCACCGTTTTGCCCATTATGGTGAAAAGGGTGTCCTATGTATGTTGTCAGATTCGACCAACTCTTATAACAAAGATGTCACCCCAAGTGAAATTTCGGTTGCTCCTGCCCTGGATCGTGTGTTTGCCAAAGCTGAAGGGCGGATTATCCTTTCAACATTCAGCTCCA
>DAOWOG010000291.1 GCA_030642185.1 Helicobacteraceae bacterium
GGTTTTACTGTTGAGTGTCAGTCTCTCTGCAGAAAAAATATATGCGACCTTCGATGTTGAAGCCGCGGCTTCAGCAGAGCTTTCCCTTACGGCAAGCGGCATCATCGAGACAATTGATGTCGATGTCGGCTCACATGTCAAAAAAGGTGACATACTGCTCACACTCAATAATCATGACCTGAAAGAAGCGCTTGCACTGGCAAAAGTACGTTTGGAGTTGGCAAAAACCAATGTAAAATATGCCGAACGTGAATACAGACGTTTTGAGAAAGTAAAAAAGGTCATCGATGAGGGACAATTTGATCAATATGCCTCAGCGTATGAACGTGCAGTGATCAGTGTGAAAGAGTCTGAGGTCAATGTCCGCTACAAACAGACACTTCTGGATAAAACGGTGCTCAAGGCTCCTTTCGACGGTGTGATTTACGCCAAACCTGTCGAAGTGGGTGATGTTGTCAGCGGTGCGATGATCAAGGTACTTTTACATCTGCAAAGTGTCGAGAATGTCAAATTGAAACTGGCAGTGGATCAAAAGTACTGGAAAGTGCTCAAAGCCGGACTTGTCTTCGATTACCGTGTCGATGGGGATATGACCCAGCGCAGAGGAGAAGTGAGCAAGGTCTATCCGACAGCGAACAGTGCCAACCGAAAGATCATTGTTGAAGTACCTGCACGCAACATCATTCCCGGCCTCTTTGGTGAGGGTGAGATCGAGGTAGAGTAGATGTACAAGTACGCCATCAACCACCCCATCACAACCCTGATGTATGCACTCACACTCATTGTCTTTGGACTGATGAGTTACCGTTCTATGCCTGCAGCACTATTTCCGAACATCGATTTTCCGATGGTAACCATCAAGACTGCCTACCCCGGTGCAGAACCTAGCAGTGTCGAGTCTCAGATCACCGATAAGATCGAAGAGGCAGTCTCACGCATCGGCGGGATCGATACCATCATCTCGACAAGCAGTGAAGGGATCAGCGTTGTAATGGTTAAATTTCTGCTTGAACGCAAGATCGATGAAGCAACCAATGATGTCCGTGATAAGATCGCCGCCGTACAGCTTCCGCGTCAAGCTGAAAAACCTCTTGTCAGTAAACTCGACATCGGCGGAGCGGCCGTCATCAATGTTTTTCTCGCCGTTAAAGATGCTACCGTTAAGGAGTTGATGCTTTTTGCTGATGAGAAGGTCAAACCCTCTATTCAGCGTTTAAACGGTGTCGGTGCTATCAATATCGTAGGTTATCGTGACCGTGAGATCAAGATATATCCAAATATATATGCACTCAATAAATATGGCATTACGATTACTGAACTCAATCATATTATTACAAAAGAAAATGTTAAAATCGGGGGCGGAAAGCTTGTAGGAACACAGAATGAACTGATCTTAAAAACCGAAGCTGACGCGCTCAGTATGGAAGAACTGCGTGACATCAAGATCAAAGATGATCTGCGTCTGCGTGATCTGGCAACAGTAGAAGACAGCCTCTCGGACGCGAAAAGCTACTCTGCCTACAACGGTATGAAGGGCGTGATGCTCGAAGTTCAGAAGATCTCCGGAAGCAATACCCTTGAGATCATTGAAAAAGTGAAGCAAACCATCCCTGCTCTTCAGAACATAGCAGGTGATAAATATGAGGTCAAACTCCTAAACGACACCTCCCCGTTTATTATCCACTCGCTTGAAGATGTGGAGTTCGACCTGATTTACGGTGCCCTGCTCGCTTCGCTGATCGTTTTTCTCTTTTTACGCAACATCACCATCACTCTCGTCGCAGCCATCTCCATTCCCATCTCTATCATCGGCACCTTCTCTCTCATGGACTATATGGGTTATGAGCTCAATAAAATGACATTGGTCGGTCTGACACTCGCCATCGGGATCTTGATCGATGATGCCATTGTCGTGATAGAGAACATCTATAAAAAGATGGAAGAAGGTATGGACAAGTTCAGTGCCGCTGTCGAAGGGACCAGAGAGATGGCCTTTGCCATTTTAGCCATCTCTGCGATGCTCCTGGCCGTTTTTATTCCTGTCTCTATGATGAGCGGGATCGTCGGGAAGTTTTTTAACTCTTTTGCTATGACCGTCGGATTTGCCGTCATCATCTCCTACACCATCGCTATCACGTTCATCCCATCGCTGAGCGCCCGTGTTTTGAACAAAGGGGAGAGCCGTTTTTATACGTTTACGGAACCTGTTTTTGTCTGGATCGATCGTCTTTATGTGGCTGTACTGCGATTTGCTTTACGCTTTAAGACTATCAATATCATCCTGGTACTGGTTATTTTCGTCGGTTCACTCTCACTCTTTCCGAAGATCGGTATGGATTTTATCCCAAAAGAGGACAAAGCGGAATATGAGGTAAAGATCGAGGCAAATCCGGGTATTTCCATTCCGGAAATTCTTAAAAAATCACGCAAAGTCGAAGCCCTGATCAAAAAAGATAAATCGGTAGAGTACACCACATTAAGCATTGGCTATAACACATCCCAAGAGATAAATAAAGCACTGATCTATGTCAAATTGGTCGATAAATTCAAACGTCAGCTTAATCAAGAGGAGATCATTCAAAACCTGCGTCAAAAATTAAAAGGCTTTGATCCGAAACTCTTTATTACTGCAGCGGCTATTCCTGGCATTAAAGGAACGGGGGTTAGCGTACCTTATCAGATCGTGCTTAAAGGTGACACATTTGAATCACTCTCAGAATCATCAAATGCATTAACAGCTTATTTAGCAGAAAAAGAGGGTTTCGTCGATATCGACACCAATCTTGATATGGGGAAACCTGAACTTAGAATTTCCATTATACGCGAAAATGCCAACCGGTTCGGTATCCACGCCGAAGATATCGCCACCGCACTTGCCACTGCCTTTTCGAGTGATATTCCTATCTCACAGTATGAGGATCAGAACGTTTTTTAGCTATAATCAGCACAAAATATTCTCTGCTCTGGCTTTTTAGCGCCATAGTATTTACAGTCATTTTACTGTTCACAAAGGAACTGATCCATGGTTATCTATAACTCCGTCACAAAAACAAAAGAACAATTTGAACCGCTGATCCCGGGAAAAGCCTCACTGTATGTCTGTGGTCCGACCGTGTATGACGACGCTCATCTCGGAC
>DAOWOG010000197.1 GCA_030642185.1 Helicobacteraceae bacterium
CTTAAACGGCTCCCTGTTGATACACTGAAGATCGATCAATCCTTTATCAGAGATATCCCGGACAGCAAAGAAGACAAAGCCATTGTCAGGACGATCATCTCAATGGCTGAAAGTCTTGGATTGCACGTTTTGGCAGAGGGTGTTGAAACAGAAGAACAAAAACAGTTTTTGCAGGAGGCAGGATGCAACATTATTCAGGGGTATTACTATGCCAGGCCAATGCCGGTTCATACACTGGAAAAAATGTTCGACATGTCAACAAATAAGATTTATAGAGGAATAGATGGATAAAGATTTTCATAAAATCATTCGTGGAAAAAGTGAGATTTCAGTACGCTACGATCCAAAATATGAAGCGATCTGGGTTTATTCCAATCCAAAATCACGGCCTTGCTACAGTATGTCATTGCTACAGGAAGTATATGAGCTTCAACTGTCAATTATCAACTATTTCAAAAAAAATGACATGAAGCCGAAAACGCCTATTAAGTACTATCTCAATGCTTCACAGACTCCCGGTATTTATAACTACGGCGGCGATCTCCAACACTTTTCTGACTTAATTAAAAACAGAGATTATGATGCACTCTATAATTATGCGAAGTTATGTATTGATATTATCTATTTGAATGCCGTTAATCTGCATCTTCCTATCACAACAATATCCGTCGTGGAGGGAACATCGCTTGGCGGCGGTTTTGAAAATGCCATTTCCTGTAGTGTATGTATTGCTGAAGAGGGCAGTCAGATGGGTGTACCCGAGATAAGATTCAACCTGATTCCGGGGATGGGAGCCTATAGTTTTCTGGCTAGATCCGCAGGTGTCAGAGTGGCAGAAGAGATCATTTCCAGCGGACATATTTATGCTGCTGAAACGTTACATGATATGGGGATTATTACCAAGATAGCCAAAAAGGGTGAAACCCACAACATGGTCAACATATTTATGAAAAGAAACAGCCGTTCTTTCAACGGTATGCAGGCGCTTCAGGAAGTAAGACACCGCTATGCACCGATCGACTATAACGAACTTTTGGATATTGCCAAAATATGGGTAGAAGCAGCGTTAAGACTGACTAAAAAAGATCTTAAAATGATGCAAAGACTCATTGACCATCAAAATCTTAAAAATATTGATATGACACAAACACTTCGTGCCGATCAGGACCGGAGATTTGATGCAGAAAGTATCACATTCCCGTTTATGGACAGTTTTGGCAATATCGTCCACACGGATAGAAGATCTATAAACGATCCAAGACTCAACGTTTAATGGCGAACAACAAATCCGCCTGTAAACCGCTCTGATATTTCACGCTGTGTGATTTCATCAACACTGCTAAGCTGTGATCCCTTTTTCAACAGTGCGATAAAATCCGAAAGACGCTTCTCCTCACAGCTTACAACCGCTTCAACACGGCCGTCTTGCAGGTTTTTCACATAACCGTTAAAGCTGGATTTATCCGCATTTTTTTGGACATTCGCACGATACCAGACACCCTGCACCCGTCCTCTGATTAAAAATCTATAGCTTTTCATCAAGGTCACTTCCAAGGGCTTCCTCAATAATAGTATCTATCATTTTCGTAAAAATATATTTATGAACAAAAAAGAGCGAATACCAGTATGCATAGCCTAAAAGTCCAAACGGTTCAAAATAAGCGCGCAGCATAAATTTCCATGCCGTATGATCCTTCTCTTCACGGATCAATGCAAATTGCAGCCATGAATTTCCCGGACTTTTAAGCCTTGCTTTAAGGGTTAGAACTTTTTTATCGGCAATATCCAGATAATCCGTTACGACCCAAAAATCAATCCGTTCGCCGATACGGGTCTCATGTTCATGCATTCTACGTCCAGTATCCAGGCCGGGACCACCCATCAGTTTATCTGACAAAGCCCGGATACTCCACATCCATTGCGGAGACCAGTAACCGTGATCTCCCCCTATTTTTTTAACTTCGCCAAAAATCTTTTCAACATCATCGGCCTGCACAGTACGCACCCGTTTTTCAAAAAGAAGACCATTTTTTTCATAATGGTCCGTATAAAGAAATTTCTCTTTCTCTTTTGAAAGGACCTGCAGTTCAAGAGGAACAGACCAATAGCTTTCTACCCGGCCTTCACGCTCGTAATTAGATGCTTTTTTGATCGACTCCAGAAAAGAAAGCGGTGTGATCACATTAAAATCCCCGTTTATCAACGCATTTTTTCGTGATATATCTACGGTAAGAGGACAGGAGGTATGAATACTCTCATAAGCATACTCTCCTTTTATCGACAAAGAGTCCATCCCTTCAACCAGAGGTCTGGCAACTTCATAAGGAACGGCTGACAAAAATGAAATGATACGTACTACTAGATTCTTGGTAAAAATATACTCGAGGTATGGTAGGGATAGACGGTAGATCCTGCGATGTTTTCCATGTTTTGCAAAGAGTGTAATCATCTCATCATACCCATACGCTTCGTCCATACCGACTTCAATAATCTGTCCCATAAATACAGGATGCAGATAGACATGAAAGAGGTAGCTTACCACATCGTCAATATCCACCGGTTGACACAGTCCCTTGTTATAGGCCAGTTCCGGTATAAAAGGCAATTTCAAAGCCAGTGCCCGGATCATCTCAAAACTGACTGAACCCGCACCGATAATGACCCCCGCACGTATCTCTGTCACAGACACACCCGTACTGCGAAGCATTTCTCCAGTGATCTGACGGCTTTTTAGATGGGATGAAAGAGGATGTCCCTCTTTTTCTATCCCCAGGCCGCCAAGATAGATGATCTGCCTGATACCGGCCTTTTCAGATGCAGCTGCAACAACACGGGCCAATTCATTATCTATATCTTCAAAAGAGTCGTTAACGGGGCTCATCGAGTGTATCAGATAATACACTACATCGCAGAAAGCGAGTTCATCGGCGATCACATCTTCGTTTTGTCTTTCTATCGGAATATCACAGCTGCAGAAGTTACCCTGTTCTTTCAAATAACGAAGCCGCCGCTTATTACGGATAAACAGCTTTAAAGAGATATTTTCTTTAATAAGACGATTGACTAAGATAAGACCGACATAGCCTGTTGCACCAAAAATTGCGACCTCTTTTTTGGTAGTGTTCATTCATAGCTCCCATTAAACATCGTCATATATTTAATCACAATAATATCGAGTTCTTCCTGCGTTTGCGCCTGATCAATCTTCATAAAGATCTCGTCCAGTGTCGGAACAGATGAACTTGACGAACTACTTGAGCTTAAAGAACTGCTCGAACTGCTTGAACTTGAGGAAGAACTTCCAATATAACTTTCTATCCATTCAATGTAATTTGAGACTTTGGTGTAAACTCCAGGATAATCCGGTGCAGCACAGGGCTCTTCCTGCGTCCCGCCAAAACTGACAATGCCGGCCAGTTTCCATATCCCGCTGCTCTGATAAATGAGCGGTCCGCCGCTGTCACCCTGGCAGCTGTCATGCGAGCCGTCCATATAGCCGGCACAGATCATATTGTCTGTCAACTCTTTATACGAGTCGTTACACAGATCAAAGTTAATAATCGGTGCCGTGGTCTGCATCAACCTGTTTGGATACTCAGTGCCTGTTGTCGATATATTTCCCCATCCTGCAACCCGTGCAGGCGTATCATCTTCCAATATAAAGCTGTTCAAAACAACGGGAGTAACAGATGTCACTGAGCGTTTAAGATGAAGGAGGCCGATATCGTTATCGGAGAGAAGCGCGTTATAGTGAGGATGCGGAACATACTGATCTATTTCTACCTTTTCCCCTCCGATATCAAGCGAATAGGTATCGGCCAGTACTGTAAAATCGAAACCGTTTTCTATGCAGTGTGCCGCGGTCAGCACCCACTCAGGATCAATCAGACTGCCTCCGCAGATATTCTGGCTAAATGCCTGCAATGAGACGATGAATTTCCAGGTTTGATCTTCATCACTGACTTCACTGCCATTGATAATACGCAGCTGCGGAGCATAGCCTGCCTGCTCATAAGAGAGCTCTATCGCGGCCTTGCTGTTCTCTTTGGAAATCTCCAGACTGTTTTGCGAGGCAACCACCACGTCAAAGTCAAAATCACTACGATAGACAGAAGCATGAGGATACAGCTGATTCATTTTAGTAAAG
>DAOWOG010000194.1 GCA_030642185.1 Helicobacteraceae bacterium
CATGATTATTTACATCCACGGTTTCGGCGGCAGCGGCGAAGGAGTGAAGGCAAAAATTACCCGGGAGTATTTTAAAGATCATACAGTGTTGACACCGTCACTCTCTTATGTACCGGAACTGGCAATCAGTACGCTGATCAATCTGATTGAGACTATTGAAATGCATGAACCGGTCTATCTCATCGGATCTTCACTGGGCGGTTACTATGCGCTCTTTCTGTCTCAGCAGTTTAATATTAAAGCTGTATTGCTAAATCCTTCTATTTATCCATATGAGACACTTGGTAAGCTGACAGGATATGCACCAAATTTTTACGATCAGAGTCAGTTTGAATGGACAGATGTGCATATAGAGATGTTACATCAGTATGAAGTAAAGACTATCAAGACACCTTCAAATATTTTACTGATGCTACAAACCGGCGATGAACTGCTTGATTACCGTCATGCGGTTGATAAGCTGCCGGATGTCCAGCAGATCATTGAAGAGGGCGGTTCGCACAGCTTTGAGGGCTTTGAGAGTAGGTTGTTGAGGATTGCTGATTTTTTTGAAAGTCGGTAGTTTTTGAGACATTATCACTGGAGTTTAATTTCTGAAAATTGAAGATGAATACATTTATGGGCACCTCTGTCCCTGTTCCGCTTGTCCATGCTATCGGTCTCTTCGTTGCTGTCAGTCTCTTTTTTTATAGTCGTATGAAAGAGACTGACTAAGGTTTTAGAGGTGCCATTAATAAATATTGCAGGAAATCCAGGACTGAACTTATTCCATTGTCTGTAATGGTTTTTTGATAATGTTGGGACGTAATTAAAACGACCTTGCTCTAATCAGCTTTCACAGATCCAGTGCATACTTTTTTAGTGTTTCCATGTCTATAAGTTGCAGCATAGCCTGATGGGTAGAATGAATGAAAATACCTGGAGCCTTACCGTCTTTAACAGCCTGCACAAAACGAGGTCCTGACAAGCACCAGCTTTCTCCTGCTTTTACACCTGCAAAGTTATACTGCGGCATAGGAGTTGAGAGATCGTTGCCAACTGCTTTTGAGTAGTCTAAAAAATCTTGTGTTGCATAAATACACACTGCATGAACTCCTGGATTGTTCTTGCCTGTTTGACAGGAACCATCTCTATAAAATCCTGTTAGCGGGTCTATACTACAAGGTTCCAGTGGACTGCCAAGTGCATTGATCGGTTCGTACATAACCATGCCTTTAAATTAATTATCTGATTGTAACGAAGCTATTTTGTATAAAGAATCAGTGTTTTGATTTTTTTAATCCTATTAATTTTTTACTTAGTTTGACTATTGCCTATGCAATATGATAAAGTCATTTAAGTGTGATGAGATTGAAAAGATCTGAGTGGTGTAGTACAGGAAAAACAAGTCAAAAATGGGGAGTGAAGCAATTTCGAATCGTATAGATTTTAAAGACATCAGAATCAAAATAAAACAACTTGTTGCAGCAGTTTTTATTGTTATCGTAATGAGTGTATCCTCGCAAGAGATAATGGCTGCAGATGACTTTGCCGCGATAGTTTACGTTGGACGTATGACGGATGGTGTTTTTGAAGATACCCTTACCGGGCAGGCCGACTTTATTGATGCCTATGTTGTGGTTGGTGCTCTGTCCTGGACGTTTGCGCGGTTTTTTGAAGACAAATTATCTTTTGAATTAGAGGGACAAGTCGGTAAATGGTATGGAGATCAGCATAATATGGAGTTTAACCTTCCCGTGGTTATTCGCTGGAATAAATTTCCCTGGAACAATTATGTAGTAACCAGTTTGGCGTATGGTCTCGGTCCATCTTATGCAACCAAAAAACCCGCAGCTGAAATCGAGGTGGATGGTTCAACCCAGCAATTCCTGGTATACTGGTTTGGCGAAATAGCTTTGTCTCCTCCGAAAAGCAACTGGGCAGGGGTCTTGCGCATACACCATCGTTCGGGAGCATTCGGGCTTATTGGGGACCGTCATGAGGGCGGTTCCAATACTCTGGCCGTTGGCCTGAAATATAGATTTTGAATTTGATCCCGTTACACCTCAAATAAAACATCCGTACGAATAATATACTTTATTCCCGAAAGAATTTCGTCCGAACTATGCAGACAGTGCATGGGGTGTGTGCCGTGCGGAAAACAGAGCACACCGCCTGCCGGTGTCCTGACATCGACGATTTTGACATCTTCTGCACGCATAGCCGGTTTTTCGGAATTGTTTCTGTCAACATAGAACTGTGTGGCTCCGCCGGTGAAATCTTCACTCAGCAGGATAAGAAAAGTCATTTGGCTGTATCGGTCTGGGTAGGCGTTGGTGACAAGTTTTTTATCGATTATGGCACTGCCGGGCCATGCACCGTCCGTATGGGGTTTGAAAAAATCGCCTTCCGCATATTTGTAAAAGCGAAAACGCTTGTTCAGTCCCAAAGGTTTTTTGCCGTTGTAGATATTTTGATGATCCTGCATAAAGGCTTTGCAGCGGTCCCAAATGATGTCATGCGTCAGGTCATCTACGACCCAGACAAGGTTTTCATTGTGGCGTATACTTCGTGGAAGTGAGACGGAGGCATCCTGTGTGTATTTTAGTGTTTTAGTCGTTTTGATAAAGCGTTCACACTCAGATGGTGAGAAGACGTTTAAAAGCTGAAAAGCACCCGGTACTGTTGTCACCTCGACTCTTTGTACTGCGGTATGATGTGTGGTATTTAAGCGCAAAGGGTTGCCCTCATTGGCGGCCCATGTTGGTACAGGAGTGTTTTCTGCACCTGCTTCATAAGCAGCTACAAAATAGACGTTGACTGATTCTTGAGTATTCATGCTGCAATAGTAACAAAATTTCAAATCTTTGAGTATTTAACTGGTGGAGTAATAGTAGTGTAGTAAAATGCTTTCTTCTATATTTGTGATAAAATTATTAAAAAATTAGTCAGGACCTTTATGCAAAGAAGAGATTTTTTTAAAACGTCACTTGCAGCTTCGGTAGCGCTGCTTGGTACTGCAGCTGAAGCCGGTACAACCAAACGTCCTATAGACGATCAAGTTGTTTCAACTGTTGCATTTCCGGAAAAAAGACCACTGATTACCTATTCGGACAGGCCACCTCTGCTTGAGACTCCGCGAGATGCTTTTACGACAGCTATTACTCCAAATAATGAGTTCTTTGTTAGATGGCATTCGCCTAAAATTCCTACCCACACCTATCTTAAGGGTTATAGGATCACTGTTAATGGCTTAGTGGAAAAACCGCTCTACCTTTCACTTAATGAGCTTAAAAAGAACTATGAACAGGTTGAGATAACGGCTGTTTTACAGTGTGGAGGAAACAGCCGTTCCGCTTTTGTTCCGACGACAAGTGGCATCCAGTGGGGAAGCGGAGCCATGGGTTGTGCAAAATGGAAGGGTGTGAGACTCAAAGATATTTTAAAAAGTGCGGGACTGAACAGTGATGCGCACTGGATAAACTTCACCGGTTACGATACCGTCGTTTTTCATAAAGTACCAAAGCTCATAAGAGAGTTGCGGATTGATGAAATTAGCGATGATATCATTGTTGCCTATGAGATGAACGGCGAGGACCTGCCGTTTTTAAATGGCTATCCTGTTCGTCTTGTTATCCCCGGAGCTTATGCTGACAGTTGGATCAAAATGCTCGGCAATATCACGGTGACAAAAGCGTATAAACCTCTCTACTATATGGATACCGCCTATCGTATACCCGACAATGAGTGTGAATGTGAAACCGAAGATGATCTTTTTGAAAAAACCAAACCGATTACGACGATGAATATCAAATCACTTATCGGCTATCCGACAAGCAATACGGTTATAAATGTAGATGCTAATGTTGTCGCCCGCGGTGTTGCTTTTGACAGCGGCCACGGTATCAAGGATGTTTTTGTCTCTGTGAATGGAGGAAGAACCTGGGAACGTGCAATGCTTGAAAAAGCGTTGTCACTTCATGCGTTTAGGGTGTTTCGATTTGCGTTTATCCCTAAAAACAGAGGTCCCATCACCATCATGGCAAAAGCGGTCAATAACCTTGGTGAAGAACAGCCATACCCGCAAGAGATAAAATGGAATCACGGCGGGTATAAATATAACGGGATTGATAGTATGACTATCGAAGTGGTGTAGGCAATGATAATGAAAAATCTGATACTGCCAGCGATATTGATGTTCTCAAGTCTTTA
>DAOWOG010000086.1 GCA_030642185.1 Helicobacteraceae bacterium
GGGGAAAAAGAGCAGCGCATGGCCTGATTCGAGGACGGTACGAAGATGCTCTGTATCGTGAACACTCTTGCTGACCTCAAAACGTTCGACAAACTCTGTATGAATCTTTCCAAGTGGTATGCGGGTAAAAAAGGTTTGGGAAAGCTCAGACTTGGCGATAAAGCGAAAATGTCTTGGCAGTGCTGCTACCAGGGCATAGCTGTCGAGATAGCTGGCGTGGTTTGCCACCAGTACATAGGAGAGACCTTCTGTTGGGAGGTTTTCTATTCCTTTTACTTTGATAGGTGTGGCAGTTGCATAGGCGAGCAGTCGTGTACATCGCTGTATAACGGTCCATCGTATGGAAAACTTCGGTAATAGCGTAATAGAGAACCATACAACCGGTACGAGCAGACCAAAGACAGCCCAACTGTAAACAGCAAAGAAGAGTGTACCCAGGTACTGTTTTGTACGTCGAAGTCGGGGGATGATGCCGCCAAGTGTCAGGCGAACTACCTGCCAAGGTACACTTTTGGTTCCTTTGCCGATCAACCCTTTTTCAAAGTGTTTACAGCATGCTGCGCGACGGATCTTGCCACTGGAAGTCTTCAAGACGCTGCCGGGCGGTGCCAACACGATCTTATCAGGCGGTATACTGGTCAGATCGACCGATAGTGTATTAATCTCGTTACGCATAGTATCGCGTTTATCGGGATCGCTGCTTCGCGTTTCCGCCAAAACAACCAGTTGTTCGGTCTGTGTTTTTTGATCCATGCTGCCAAATACGGCGACGCAGCCTTTGCGGATACCCGGAACATTTCCCACTGCTTTTTCCAGCTCATCAGGATAGATGTTGCGTCCTGCACGGATGATGATGTCTTTTATGCGTCCGGTCAAATAGAGTTCACCGTTGCCGATGTAGGCCAGGTCTCCTGTGTCGAGCCACTTTCCGTTAAAAAGGTGTTGTGTTTTCTCGGCATCACGATAGTAGCCGCTGGTGGATGAGGGGCCGCAAAACTCCAGTCGCCCCTCCCGGCGCTCGGGCAGCTCATGTCCCGCAGGGTCTATGACCCTAATTTGATGCCCCGGAAGGGGGAGCCCATTGGAGATAAACTTTAAAGTGTTACTATCATCCTCTTTAACCGTTACAGCTGTTCCGGAACGGGTAAAAGTGTCACGGTCAATATGGTCGATGCGTGCACCGCGTTGCAGGGGCGGAAATGCCAGTCCGACCGAGGATTCGGCCAAGCCATATACCGGCATCATCGCTTTTTTATCAAATCCATAAGCCTCAAAACGCCTATTGAACTGCTCCAGTGTCTCTGGGCTGACTGCTTCCGCACCGTTGAATGCCGCACGCCATGAACTAAGATCGAGCCCTGTCAGATCGGTATCTTTCAGGCGGTGCAGGCTGTATTCATACCCGAAGTTCGGTGATGCGGAGAGTGTACCGCGGTAGCGGTGGATCGCCCAGAGCCACCGCTCGGGTCTGGCTAGAAAATCCAGTGGCGACATCACCACGAAAAGTGAGGCATAATAGAGACTTCCAAACCATGCACCGATAAGGCCCATGTCATGATAAAGCGGCAGCCAACTGACAAAGACATCTTCAGGCCCCGCATCGACGACCTCTCCCATGGCACGGATATTGGTAAGCAGGTTGGCATGTGTCAGTACCACGCCTTTTGGTTTCCCGGTACTGCCTGAAGTATACTGCAAAAATGCAATGTCCAGGGCATGCAGGGTCGGGAATATCGCTTTGACTGAGGATTCTTTCAATTCAGAAACCGATACGATCTCCTTAAGGTTGGGAACCAGTGACTTTAGAAGCTGCGCGACATGTTTGGCCTCGGGTACGGTGATCAGTATATTTGCGCGGCAGTTGTCCAGTATGCCGGCATGTCGTCGCATGTGATCTTCAAGCTTTGAGGGGCGTGCAGGGGGATAGATGGGTACGGGTATGCCGCCGGCCATTAAAATACCAAAAAAAGTGAAAAAATAATCTACTCCGGTGGGAAGCATGATCGCAACTGGTTCAGCAGTTTTTAGTTCGTGCTGCTGCAGAACGGCTGCCACTTTTTCGGCGCCTGCTTCGAGTTCGGCGTAGGTGATGACCTTACCGTTTCCGTCGTCTTGGTAGAGCTGGATATGGGGGCGGTCTGGATGCTGCGACACATGCCACCTAAGCACTTCCACCAGAGTCTGCGCTTCGGCGGGTGCAGCTACAGCTTCACCCATTGCCGGTGTGGAAATCTCTGAAGTCGGCCGGCTCACATACGAGACCTCTGTACCAAGCAGTGTTCGCAGGAGATCCCGTGGCGTCTCAGCTTCTATATAGATGCGTTCCGGCAGTGCAAGCTTGAAAGCCGTTTCTACCCGGGCGATCAGTTCAACACGTGAGAGGCTGTCGAGCCCGAGATCTTTTTCGAAACTGCTGTCAAGGGTAATGCGTTCTGCAGGAAAATGGTGTGCATGAACCTCTGTGATAAGGTCATGAACAACCTGTAACAGTTTTTCTGTTTTGTCGTCAGACCGGTTTTCTTGTTGAAAAGTTTGCATGTTGCACTCTCCTTTTTGTCGAATCCTCCAAATAACACTAAGTGTTCTTATAATAATCATATCCAATTACGAATTAGATTCGGGTATATATTTTTTAAGATGCTTATCTTAGATCAAAAGGAGATTAGCTATTATGTTATCGCTTTAGAGATGCGTTTAAGGCAAAGCGGAGCGTATCTCTTCGGCTGCTTTTTTCTCATCGACTTTCATCAACAGCAGTAACCCTAAAATAAAGAAGATGGCAACCGATGCGATCCCCGCCCGGGAACTCTCTGTCGTCACCGCAACGATCCCCACGAGTGCCGGCCCGAGAATAGCGGCAAATTTTCCCAGAAAATTGTAAAAACCGAAAAACTCAGCGGAATACTCTTCGGGAATCATCTTGGCATAGTAGGAGCGGCTCAGTGCCTGGATACCGCCTTGCACCAGGGCAATAAGGAGTGCAAGCAGATAAAATTCGTAAACCTGATCCATAGTCGTTGCCCAGAGCGTAATAAATAGGTAGATACCGATGGCGAGGTAGATCGCTTTTTTGGTATCCCACTGCTGAGCGAGATAGGCAAAAAAGAGTGTGGCGGGAAATCCGACAAACTGGACGATCAGCAAGGCAACAATAAGGCTTTTAGGATCAAACCCTATCGCCATACCGTAATCGACTGCCATACGGATAATGGTATCAACCCCGTCAATATAGAGCCAGTAGGCAGCAAGAAAGAGCATCAACCCTTTCATCGAACGTATCTTTTTAAGCGTACCGATCAGCCGGTTATAACCAAGCAGTACTGTCTGGATACTCCCTTTTTTTTCAGGATTTTTATGCTCTTTGACAAACAGCATAAGTGGTAGCGAAAAGAGTGCCCACCAGAGTGCAACAGTAATGAAGGCGACCTTGACAGCCTCGGTTTCACCTGACAGTGAGAAAAATGACGGAAACTGTACCATGGCTACATTGAGAGCAAAAAGAATACCGCCACCCAGGTACCCAAGTGCGAAACCAAGCACGGAGACACGGTCGAACTGTTTCTTTTTGGCTATGGAAGGGAGGAGGGCATCATAAAAGGTGTTCGAACCCATAAAACCTATATTGCCGAGTACATAGACAAAGATAGCCATCTCCCATTCTCCTTTACTGACAAAAGCAAGTGAAGCACTCATCAAAATACCCAGATAGGCGAAGAGAAAGAGAAAGCGTTTTTTAACACTGCCGACATCGGCAATGGCACCCAGCAGCGGCGCAATAAGTACGATGACCAGGCTTGAGAGAGCATTGGCAAAACCAAGCTGTGCCGTACTCATGGTCACATCGGCCTCGGCACTGAAATAGGATTTGAAAAAGAGTGGGAAAAATCCTGCCATCACGGTCGTAGCATAGGCAGAGTTCGCCCAATCGTAAATAGCCCAGGCATAAATGGATTTTTTTTCATTCATAAAGACATCATACCTGTCCTATGTTTAGGATATGATAAGATATTCAAACTGTTGATGATATTTTAGAGTTTTATAGCAATATCATTAAAAACGGTTAACCTTATTAGTCTATGATTATATCACCATACATTAAAGATTACTGTATTTGGGTAGTGTGGTGATAAACCCAAATTCAATTTGCTAAAAGGACTTAAAAGTGGATAAACGAAACTTTATAAGTGTTACACTCCTGGTATCGGCATTAGCCTTCAATACACTGGCTGCACAACAACTCAATACAACTACAATCAATCAGATAAAAACCAGTACAGTCTCTTCAAGTATTGCTTCTATTTTACATAAAAGAGGGCTTGATGAAGATGCAGCGCAAGAGATATCAAATAATCTTGTAGAGGAAGAAGATGAACTTTTTGCTCTCATGATAGATAACCTCGTCAAGAAATGCAACAGTTTAAGTAAAGATGAGATCTTGGAATATTTGAGTACGGCAGCTCTGTATAGACAGGATGTTCATTTGGACTCATATGCACAATTAGTCCAAATGATTTCAAAGATCAAACAAAAATCTTTGGATGAAAAGACTTTAACAAAATTGAGTGCCATAGCTAAACAGAATAAAGAGATTTTTATTTCTTAGTTGGTACGGTAATAAATAACATAAAAGGACTGAAATGAAAAAAACAACACTAATGATGATAGCTTCTGCATCAATGCTCTTCGCGGCACCGGCAATGGATACAACAAATATGAACATGCAGGGTAAAGGCATGAAAATGATGCAAAACTGTAAATATAAGAACTCTAAAATGGGTCATGGTATGCAGGGCAAAAAAATGATGATGCAAAAGAAAATGGCAAAAAAGAGAATGAACTCTCCATTTCTGATCAAGCATGGTCTTCCTCATTTGACTAAAATGATTATGCCATATATGAATGACCCGGCATTTAATCTGACTTCAGAGCAGAAATATCAGTTGACTAAAGTAAGAACTACAACTATGAATGCCATTATGGAAGCGAAACCAAAAGTGATGGCATTAAGAAAAGAGATAGTAAATGCAAGTGCAGCAGGTGTAAGTGCAAAAGCGCTAAAAGATAAAGTAGCAAAATTGGCTTTGCTTGAAGCAGCGGCAACTATGACACAATTAAAATGCATTGAATCAACAAAAGATATTTTAACAAAAGATCAGATTTTTTTCTTACTTACAAATAAAAACAAAAAAATGGAGCATGGCAAGAAAAAGATGATGCGTGGAAAAAACGATCAGCCAAAACTTATGAAGATGCGTGGAAATCAGTCTATGAAATGTGCTTCTGGAAAATGTGGTCAAGGTATGAATAAATAATGTAACGTAATAGTTAGAATAAGCGAGAGATTTATATTCTCTTGCTTATGAGCTTGTCAATATTATTTGGTTAACATAATATAAATTCTATCAAAAAAGTATATCTTCTCTTCTCTGTATTTGTATATCAGTGTTTGATGGTTTTTGAAAATAAAATAATTATAATTAAGAGTGAAAATCAATATTTTACTTCATTATCCTCTCCATAATATATTTTTATCATAAAAACAACAAAATCACATTTTTAACGGATCGGTACAAAAATATAATGATCCATAAATAATATTGCCAACATTTCTAAACTCTACAAATAATACAAATGAACCTTCTGATCAATTCCATGTCATCCTGAACTTGTATCAGAATCCCATATTGTCACTAAGGTATAAAGAGATCCTGAAACAAGTTCAGGATGACATAGTTGAAATAATAATAAAGAGATTTTAAAACTTTGTATTTTTGCACTCTATTTAAAATATAAAAGAAGCACAATATAATATTTGTTAGTATTAGCTATCTATTTTTATACAATCTTTCTGCTTCTAAATGTAAGAAATTATATAAGTAGACATAGAGTCCGTATATAAGGGCTTTATAGAGTATTATATGAACAAATGTTCTTTTGTTGAGATTAACAATATATAATAAGTGAACACTTGTTCTTTTAAAAAGTGAAAAGAATTATAATAAATGAACAGTTGTTCATAATACATAAAATGACAGACTTGACAAATGAACAGTTGTTCACTATAATGTCATCAAAGGAGCTACTATGAACGAGCAGAGCGTTACTTCTCCCCTATCCAA
>DAOWOG010000232.1 GCA_030642185.1 Helicobacteraceae bacterium
AAAAAAGTTATTGCCAATAAACAGGCACTTGCTTCCATCGGACAGCCGATTTTGTTAACTCGTTACAAAAAGAAATTTGACCGGTATGGTATTATCCCCGCACAGGTGCTTGTAACAGCTGCCAATTTCAATACATTGGAGCAGTCAAAACGAGTCGTTGAGACCATTGACACGCTGTTGGAAAACGGTGCTATTCCGATTATCAATGAGAATGATGCCACGGCGACTGCAGAGCTGGAACTTGGAGACAACGATCAGCTCTCTGCTTACGCTGCATACCATTTCAATGCCGATATGCTGGTGATTTTGTCTGATATCGATGCTTATTACGATAAAGATCCAAACACTCATGATGATGCAAAAGTATGTAAAGTGGTGCATTTGATTACAAAAGAAGAACTTGAACGCGAAGTAACCCCCAACAATACATTTGCTACCGGAGGGATTGTGACGAAACTCAAATCGGCACACTATCTTCTTGAGCATGAGACGCCGATGTTCCTTGCAAGCGGATTTGACCTTAGTGATATCAGAAGCTATCTTCTTGATGGCAAACATGAAGGCGGTACATTGTTTACACCGGAGCACTCAGCAGAATGAATGTCATTTTCATGGGAACGCCCAATTATGCCAGCGCCATTTTAGAGCGATTGATTAGAACGGATGACATTGACGTTGTTGCTGTTTACACTCAACCGGATAAGCCTGTCGGACGTAAAAAAGTAATGACACCGCCGATCACCAAAACGGTGGCATTGGAAAACAGTTTACCTGTGTATCAGCCCTCAAGGCTTCGCGATGAGGAGACTGTGACTGAACTTTTGAAGATTAAATGTGATTTTATAGTGGTAGCAGCGTATGGACAGATCCTGCCTAAAGCGATTTTAGACCATGCCCCCTGCATTAATCTGCATGCTTCAATATTGCCGCAATACCGTGGTGCAAGTCCGATACAGCAATCTTTGCTCAATGGTGACAAAGAGAGCGGTGTTACCGCTATGATGATGAATGAAGGGCTCGATACCGGGGATATTTTGAAAATAAGCCGTATCGCTATTGACGACGATGAAATGGTGGAGACACTGTTTGAACGCTTGACAGATATAGCATGTGATCTGACGATCGATGTTCTAGAGCACTATGCCGCATTGACGCCTAAAATACAAAATGATGCTGAAGCCACGCACTGCACAAAAATTACAAAAGCAGAAGGAAAAATCACGTTTGACGGTGATGCCCTGAAACTTTATAACCGCTACCGCGCATTTACACCATGGCCGGGCGTTTATCTTGAGAGTGGACTTAAACTCAAAAAGATGCGCCTTGAGGGTTATTGCACAAAATATGAAGCCGGTGCGATACTCAGCATTGATGATGACAGCATCGTAGTCGGATGTGCTTTGGGAAAACTGCGTATCTTCACGGTACAGCCCCCATCGAAGAAAGCGATGTCGATCATCGATTATCTTAATGGAAAAAGATTGACGCTTGACGATATATTGGCTTGATACAGTTGATTCGACACAGCGTCATCTGAAAGATGCTCTTAAAAGGGGGACGCTGCAGGCACCGGTAGCCGTTGCAGCGCATAAACAGACAGAGGGTACGGGCAGCAGAGGAAACAGATGGGAAGGTGTGGATGGAAATCTTTTCTTCTCTTTTGCACTGAAGCGTGATACTTTGCCAAATGATCTCAAACTTGAATCGGCATCTATATATCTAACCTATATTCTGAAAGAGGTATTAAATGAAGCCGGTTCAGAACTTTGGTTGAAATGGCCCAATGATTTCTATATGGAAGATAAGAAAATCGGAGGTGCTATCACAAATCTTCAGGGCGATACACTGATTTGCGGGATCGGATTAAACACGAAAGCCGCTCCAGAGGGCTACGGTACTCTTGATATCGAAATTTCACATAAAAAGTTGCTTGAAGTGTATTTCAAAAAGTTGAAAAAAAATGTTTCATGGAAGCAGATTTTTAGTAAATACGAGTTAGAATTTGAAAGAAGCAAAAGTAGTGAAACGACTTTGCATCTTCAAAAAATTTCATTAAAAAACGCCACATTGTTGAACGATGGGTCGATAGAATGGAATGGGCAAAGGATATTTAGCTTACGATGAGTGAAATAATAGTAATTGCCAACCAAAAAGGCGGTGTCGGTAAAACAACAACAGCTGTCAACCTGGCTGCTTCGTTAGCTGTCAAAAAGAAAAAAGTTCTCTTGATTGATGCAGATCCGCAGGCGAATGCCACAACGTCGATGGGATATGGCCGCAATGATTATGAATTCAATATTTACCATGTACTGATCGGCAGTAAAAAACTGCGTGACATAATTCTGAAAACTGCGTTGCCGACACTTGAACTGGCACCGTCAAATATCGGTCTTGTAGGTGTAGAAAAAGAGTATTATGATGCCGGAAACAGCAAGGGACGTGAACTGATCCTGAAAAAAGCGATTGCTCAGGTCAAATCAAATTACGATTATATTATTATTGATTCGCCTCCGGCACTCGGACCGATGACGATCAATGCACTTTCAGCCTCCAACTCTGTTATTATCCCGATCCAGTGTGAGTTTTTTGCGCTCGAGGGTCTGGCCCAGTTACTAAATACAGTACGTCTGATACGCAAAACCATCAATCCGAAACTTTCGATCAAAGGTTTTTTGCCTACCATGTACAGTTCACAAAACAACCTTTCCAAACAGGTGTTTGCTGATCTTCGACAGCATTTTAAAGGCAAACTCTTTAAAGACAGTGACAATGACTTCATCGTCATTCCCCGTAATGTCAAACTGGCAGAGAGTCCGAGTTTCGGAAAACCTGCACTGCTGTATGATGCCCGTGCAACAGGCAGTGTTGCCTATGAAAATCTTGCGCAAGCTATTCTTGCCTAGAGGTCAATATATTTTATGTCAAAATCAAAATCCCTCGGACGCGGTCTCGGAGAACTTTTAGGTGAGATCGAGGAGACATACGATAAAGAAGTTCCCAATCGTGAAACAGTGGTTGAAATACCGCTAAGTGAGATTAGGCCTAACCCTTATCAGCCTCGAAAATCTTTTGATGAAGAATCTTTAATACAGTTAGGTAATTCGATCAAAGAACACGGTTTGATTCAGCCGATCGCCGTTATTGAAGATATTGACGGTTATGTTCTTGTTGCCGGAGAGCGTCGTTGGCGTGCGAGTATGCTGGCAAATCTTGAAACGATACGTGCCGTGATCTCCAATATATCCGAAGAGAAAATGCGCCAGCATGCGTTGATTGAAAACATTCAACGTGACGAATTGAATATTCTCGACCTGGCATATGCCTATGAAGAGCTGCTTAAAGTACATAGTATTACTCACGATGAACTCTCTTCCATTGTACATAAAAGCCGTGCACATATTACCAATACGCTCAGACTTCTTCAGCTTTCGAAAAAAACACAGTCTGCTTTGAGTGAAAGCAGGATCTCAGCGGGGCATGCCAGAGTACTTGTGGGCTTAAATGACAAAGACCAACAGTTGATGGTTAACTCGATTATCGGTCAGAAACTGAGTGTACGTGAAGTTGAATCAATGGTGAAAGGCTTAAAAGAGAGACCCGTTGCCAAAACAAAAAGCTTGAAAAACGAAAAGAGTTTTGATTTCTCA
>DAOWOG010000061.1 GCA_030642185.1 Helicobacteraceae bacterium
AAGTGCAGTTCAATGCCGGCAATGTATCGGAACTGGATATGCAGCAGGCCAGGACCCAACTCTATAGCACGCGTTCGCAACTGCCATCTTTCGAAATCGCGATGATCAACAGCCGTATTGCTATTGCCATATTGTTGGGAACTATCCCTGAAAAGATTGATCCGATTTTAAAGAAGGGAAGTGCATCGCAGATAGAGCATATCAGTACGGATGTGCTTAAAGATCTTAGCAAAGGCATAATGTCGCACGATAAAATCAGCTTTATTCCCGTAGCGGCGTTGGATGAAAACATAAGCATTGATACAGGTCTTGTCCTTAGACGTCCCGACCTGCAGGTAGCGGAACGTCAGGCACAGGCACAGAGTGCCCGCATCGGTTCTGCAGAAGCAGAGCTCTACCCGCACTTTTCACTCTTTGGAACGATCGGGCTCAACACCAACAATGCACTCGACGGCTGGGTAAGCGGGAGTGACATGATCGGTGTCAGTATGGGACCCTCTTTTAACTGGAATATTCTCCAATACGACAGGATAAAAAATCAGATACGCATTCAGGATGCACTTTTCCAGGAGAGTCTGACAAACTATAATAAAAAAGTGTTACAGGCAATCAGTGAGATCTCAAATGCGCTCAACGGCTACCGGTTTGCCAAACTTCAGGCAAGCTATAACAAAGAGGCGGTTGATGCGTCCACACGGGCATTTAATATCTCTATGATCCAGTACAACAATGGTCTTGTGACCTATCAGAGACTGCTGAGTACCGTGGAAAAACTGACACGAAATGAAGACGCTCTCGCACAGATACAGGGCAAGATCTCCAATAATATCGTGGCGCTCTACAAAGCACTTGGCGGGGGTTGGCAGATGGGACGCGGCAAAGCCTATGTCTCAGATGACACGATCGCGCAGATGAAAGCGCGTACAGACTGGGGAGAATATCTTGATAAAAATTCAACCATACTGCCAAAAGGAGATAGATAATGCAAGCATTTCCGCATGAGTTGGCTCTGGGTGATGTTTATGTTTCACCGCTGCTCATTGTCATCATACTCAGCTTTATGGCAACAGGTCTCACAACAGTGATCCTCAATAAACTGAGACTATCATCATATTTTTTTCATCTGCCGCTAAGCTATTTGGCGATAATGATGCTCTATATCGTGCTTATTGACGCGTACTTTATCAAGATTTAAAAGGAAAAGTGTGAAATTTTTAAAGTTTCTTGTAAAAATCATCCTCAACGTCGCTATTCTCGGCGCGGCCGGATATTACGGTTATGATAAGTTCCAGGATTATTTTAACAATCCTTGGACCCGTGACGGTCAGGTGCGTTCACAGGTCATTCAGGTGTCGCCGCGTGTTTCGGGTATGGTGACAGAGATCATGATCGTTGACAATCAGTTTGTGCATAAAGGCGATCTGCTTTTTTACATAGACCCTTCTCCTTTTGATATCAAGATCGCACAGACCAAGGCCGAACTTAAACGCGAAAGGGTCAATGTCCGAGGGGCAAAGATAGAGTATGAACGGGTGCAGGAGATCGCCAAACGTGACAAAGGTGCCGTTTCGCAAAAAGATCTTATCCGTCATGAGATCAACTATCTCAAAGCACTTGCCAAGATCGATACGCTTAATGAGAAACTCAATGCGGCTAAACTGGACCTGACATTTACAAAAATCTACGCTTCAGTCGATGGTTACGTCTCAAACATTAACTTCCAGATCGGTTCGCAGGCGGTGGCGAACAGGGCTATATTAGCACTGGTCGATGCAGACTCTTTTTGGGTATTTGGCTATTTCAGAGAGAGCATGATCGCTGATCTCTCCATTGGTGATACGGCAAAAGTCACCTTGATGGCCTATCCTGAGAGACCGATCTCAGGAAAAGTAGAGTCTATAGGGTGGGGGATCGCCCCCTCTGATGGCAATCCTGGTCAAAATCTTTTGCCAAGCATCAAACCGGTCTTTCAGTGGATTCGTCTGGCGCAACGGATTCCGGTACGTATCAAGCTCGATGAGTTGCCTGAAGGTGTAGAGCTGCGGTTTGGCTTGAGTGCTTCGGTGATGGTGATGCAAGGTAGTGGAAAATAAGCTATTATATTGAGTCGAATATTTACAAATCTACGAGGATACACATATTGAGATCTCTGCTGTTTTTTATTTTATTACTATCATTTCAACTGTTGGCAAATGAGACCACATCACACAAGCAGACAGAACCGGATATCAAACTCTCTGTTATATCTGCCATGAGTGAAACTGTTCATTCACTGCAGCAAGAACGTGGTGCTTCTTGCGGCTATATCAGTTCAGATGGACAGAAATTTAGCGAAAAACTAAAATCTATTACATCGAAAAGTGATGAAAAAATCAAACTGCTGCAATCGCTCCTTGATAGAGAGCAGAGTACATTGGTGAAATCACTCTCTGAAGAGAATCAGGCTGCGTTAAATCAAACGTTTGAACAGCTCTATTATATAAGAAGAGATGTTGTCAATCTAAATATAGATTTTGCAAAGACCTATTCCAAATACACACAATCCATCGCTTTAATGCTTCTCAATATCTCCAACCTGGCCGACTCTTTTAAAGAGAAGGCATTGAGTGATCAACTATATATCTACTCGATCATCTTGATGTACAAAGAGAGTATTGGTCAAAAACGGGCAGCCTTGAGTGCACTGTTTTCAAAAGAGAAGTTTTCAAAAGAGATATTTGAATATTTTTTGACGTCAAACACGACCGAACAAATATACCTTAAAAGTTTTTTGCACAATGCCGATCCTCTGGCTAAAGAGCTCTACTTTGAAACATTTGATGATCAGTCAATACAGAAAGTAAAAGAGTATGAGCAGTTGGCACTGGAAAAACTCTCCGGTAAAAAGATCTCTGTAGATCCTCAGCAATGGTTTAAAAATGTAACAAGAAAGATAGACCTTGTCCAATCCGTTGAATACAAAGTCTTTAAGGATGCCTTGATCATAGCCGATGAGCTCAAGAGAGCTTCTCTTGTAGCATTGTCTGAAGAAGAACAGCAGTGGATAGATACGCATATAGTAAAAATCGGTGTTGAACAGTGGACACCGGTTGTCTTCTCGAATGATGGAAAAGACATAGATGGAATCGCAGGTGATTTTATAAAAAAGATCATTGAGAAGACTGGCCTCAAGATAGAAGTTGTCAATAATAACTGGGACATTTTACTTAAAGATTTTGCAGATAAAAAGCTGGATCTGCTTCCCTCAACTTACTATACCGATAAACGAGCTGAGTTTGGCCTTTACAGTGACGGTTATTTTAAGATGAAAGATGCCATCTTTCTCAAAGAGTCAAACAAAGCGATACGATCTCTAAAAGACCTCGAAGGCAAGACGCTGGCGATTCCCAAAGGCTACGGGACGATTGACAAGCTGAAAAAAGAGTTTCCAAAAATAAAGCTTGTATTTACAAAAGACCTTGACGATTCCATCAACAGAGTGCTTAACGGAAGAGTCGTCGCGCTTTATGAGGGGCAGATGGCAGCAGAGGCCAAGATCAATGATGAGCTTATTAAAGGCTTGAGAAGTGTCTCTGTCAAAGCGTTTAAAGCTCCTGCATTGCACTTTTTTTCAAATAGGGATGAGCCGCTTCTTCACTCTATAATTCAGAAAACATTAAAAGGGTTGTCTTATCAGGAAAAAGCAGACATTATCTCAAAATGGTTATCTCCTCAAAGAGGTGTTGAGTTAACAACGGCTGAACAGCAGTGGCTAAATAAAGAGGAAGCAGTCACGTATGTGTTTGACCCTGAATGGAAACCTCTGGAGTGGATGGACACTCTTGGCAATCATCAGGGTGTTATCTCTGACATCATCAAGTTAATCGAAGAAAAAAGCGGAATAAATTTTAAACCTGTCTCCTCTAAAACATGGAGTGAAGCGATTGATAAAGTCAAACGAAACGAAGCAGTCATGTTTAGCGGGGTCGGTGTAACAAGTGCACGGGAAGCGTATCTTGATTTTACCGATAAACCGCTTTTTACGACGCCCTATGTCTTTGTGAGCAGACAAGGTGTCTATCACCTGGATGGATTTGACGGCCTGCATGGTGAAAAAATCGAAGCGATCGAAAACTCTACAATCGATGATCTGCTTAAAGAGCATAGACCGGAACTGGAGTATAAAACCACTACAACGATAGATGAAGGTTTTCAAAGAGTGAACAATGGCGATATCGATATCTTTATCGTCAGTGGTGCTATCGCAAAATATTATATTAATATCCTGGGCTATAACGATCTGAAAATATCCTATAAGACAGATCTGCGTCTTGAACTCAAAATCGCGCTTAGAAAAGACATGCCGAAAGAGGTTTTGAGTATTATCAATAAATCAATAGACCTGATAAGTAAAAAAGAGTTAAGTGATATTGTCCATAAATGGACAGAAGTCACCGTGACAGAGAAAACAGACTGGGTCATGATAGGTAAAATAATGGGAGTCATCGTTTTGATACTTCTATTTATGCTCTACAATAACTATAAATTAAAATTTAAAGTCAAAGAAAAAACGGCTGATATTGAAAGACAAAAAGATGAACTGCAAGCGTTAAGTGAAAATCTTGAGATCAAAGTACAAGAACGCACGGAAGACCTTGATGAAGAGCGTACTTTTATCAACACGGTATTGAATTCACAGGAAAACTTTGTCGTCACAAGTGATGGAAAATGTTTAAGAACAGTCAATAAGGCTTTTCTTGAATTTTACAACGTCAAAGATGTTGATGAGTTTCGAATTAAATTCGGTGATTGTATCTGCGATACTTTTAACAAAGATGCTGCAGATGACTATATACAAAAGAAGATGGGAGATGCTACGTGGCTTGAATATATTGCTGACAGACCGGAGCAGACACATAAAGTATCCATCATCCAGGATAATAAAGAAAATATATTTACGATCACCTCTGCAAAAATAGTCTTTAGACACGAAGAGATGAAAGTGGCTGCATTTACCAATATAACCGAATTGGAACAAGAAAAGACAAAAGCAGAAGATGCTACCAAATCAAAATCAGAATTTCTGGCAAATATGTCCCATGAGATACGAACACCGATGAATGGCATCATCGGTATGACACATCTTGCTTTGCAGACAGACTTGAGTGCTAAACAGAAAAACTATCTTCAAAAGGTGGATAACTCTGCAAAATCTCTGCTTGGTATTATCAATGATATTTTGGACTTTTCCAAAATAGAGGCAGGAAAGCTTACGATTGAAAAAATAGACTTTGATCTGTTCAGTGTTATCGATAATATCGTCAATCTCATTGAAGTCAAGGTAGAAGAGAAAGATCTTGAATTGGTGGTCAGTTATGGAGAGGGTGTCGGTAAAAACTTTCACGGTGACAGTCTTAGAATCTCTCAAATTTTAACAAACCTGCTCAGTAATGCCGTTAAATTTACCGATGCCGGTGAAGTGAGCATCTATATCAAAAAACTCTCCGCTGGCAAATTTAGATTTGAAGTAAGAGATACCGGAATCGGCTTAACGCAGGAACAGGTAAACAGGCTTTTTAAATCCTTTTCTCAAGCCGACGGAAGCACCACAAGAAAGTATGGCGGAACAGGTCTGGGGCTTACCATCTCTAAACAATTAGTTGAACTGATGGGTGGCAGGATCTGGGTAGAGAGTGAGGCAAATGTCGGCAGTTCTTTTATATTTGAAATCGATCTTCAAGAGAAAGAGGATAGTAAAACCTATAATATATTTGGCGATAAAAAGATATTGGTGGTGGACGATAATAACTCCTGGCATGACATCCTGTCAGCAACCTTAAATACATTTGGTGTTACAGTTGATCATGCTTATAATGGTCAAGAGGCAGTCAGAAAAGTAGCAGAAGGTACTGAGCCTTACGACCTGATATTGATGGACTGGAAGATGCCGGAACTCGATGGCATAGAGGCAACGAAAAAGATACAGCAGAATACTCAACCAGAAAACATACCGACTGTTGTTATGATCAGTGCGCACCACGAAGAGAGTATTGTCAATTCCGCAAAAGATGCCGGCATAGATATCTTCTTGCAAAAGCCGATCAACCCATCAATACTGAACGATATTTTAAGCGGTCTCTTTTTAGACAGTGTAGACATTAAACAGTCTGCTGTCGAGAGTAAGACAACATTCCGGAATGATATTAAAACATTAGCCGGAAGCCATATACTCTTAACGGAAGACAATGACACCAATCAGGAGATTATTCTGGGGTTACTGGAAGAGAGCGGTATTAATATCGATATAGCCAATAACGGGCAGGAAGCAGTCGATCATTATAAGGCAGATCCTGCCAGATATGAACTGATCTTTATGGATCTTCAAATGCCTGTCATGGATGGATATGAAGCGACGAAGATCATTAGAGAAATAGACAATAATATCCCCATAATTGCATTGACTGCAAATGCTATGATAGAAGACATTGAAAGAACGCACAGTGCCGGAATGAATGAACATTTAAATAAACCGATAGAAGTGGAAAAACTTTACGAGACATTGCTAAAGTACCTTAGTAAAAAAGCAGAGATAAGTTCTGCTGTATCGGGAAGTGAAAATGTTGAGGTGATACTTCCGGATTTTCAGACAATCGATAGTGCTCAGGGGTTGGATTATTTAGCCGGTGACAAAAATATATATCTGCAATTGTTAAATAATTTCTTAAAGAAGTATCGAAATATGGATCTGAGCCTGATGGATGATGAAGCGTTTTCAAGGGCAACCCATACGCTTAAAGGCTTAAGTGCAAGCATAGGGGCCAAAGGTCTTCATAAAGCTGTTACCGAATTGGATAAAACACTAAACAGAGAACTGCTGCCCGGTTTCTCTGCAGAATTAAAGCAGGTTATTGATGAACTTGAAGATAAACTGATCGTGACA
>DAOWOG010000167.1 GCA_030642185.1 Helicobacteraceae bacterium
ACGAAGCGGTATGCCATCAGCCTGTCACGGCTTGTCGGATTGCCGCCGCGCTGGATATGGCCCAGAATGGTTGCTCTGGATTCAATCCCGATCACCTCCTCAAACCATTGGGATATCTCCTGGGCAGATTGATCAACGCCCTCAGATACGATTGCTATAAAATAGTTTCGTCCATCAGCTATCTGCTGCTTGAAACGCTCCTCGAAGTCCTTGAGATCGTATTTTACTTCAGGAATCAGACAGAGCTCTGCTCCGGATGTCAGGGCAGAAACCAGTGTCAGATAACCGCAGTCACGGCCCATTGCTTCTATCACAAAAGCACGTCTGAATGATGACGCGGTGTCTCTGACGGCATCAAGTGAATACTGGATGATATTAAGGGCAGTATCGACGCCCAGACAGTAGTCGGTTCCGGCAATATCATTGTCAATGGTGGAAGGGATTCCGCTGAAAGCGACACCTGTTTCTCTGTAAAATTTGCCGATTCCGCGAAAACTGCCGTCACCGCCGAGAACAACAAGTTTTTCAATACCGTGTTTATCGAGATTGGCTTTGGCCTGAGCACGATAAGAAGGTTCCATAAAACGTTTTGAACGAGCTGAGCGTATTTTAGTTCCGCCACGATTGATAATACCGCTGACATCCGCATAGGAGGCCTGGTGAATATTGTCATCGATCAAGCCTTCATACCCGTCATAAACCAGATAAGGTGTCAGATCATTTTCTATACTGTACTCAACGAAGTGCTTGATAGCGGGATTCATCCCTGAAACGTCACCCCCGGAGCATAAAATTGCAATATTATTCACGAATTGATTCCTCACAATTAAATAAAAAATTTATTTTACTATAGTTTTTGGACATCAACATGACAAATTTGCTTAAATAATCACTTTTATATAATAGAATTATAATATTTGATGTAATATATTTATATTAAAAGTAAACAATAGAAAGGACAAGTATGATTAAGATAACAAAAAAAGGCAAGAAAGCATGGGTGACTTTTACCTATGCTCCCGATGAGAGTGTTGAATCAGTAGCCGTTTCAGGAGAATGGAATGAGTGGAAAGATGAGCCTATGAAGCAGAAAAAAAGTGGGGAATACTCCATCACCAAGGTGCTTAAAACAGATAATTCATTTCAATTCGGCTACAAGATAAACGGTGAAAAGTGGATAAGTGAATCAATGTGTCCAGTTGTGCAATCACCGTTTCAAAGTGAGAACTCGCTGTTGGAATTGTAGTCGTTATCTTTAATCTGTCTCAATATTTATAAGTCATGTGAACTAATATATCTGTGTATATTTAAAATGAAATAAGGAGTGTCAATGAAAGCTGTTGTTATGGCCGGCGGTTTTGGATCGAGGATCCAACCGCTGACTAATTCACGTCCGAAACCAATGTTGCCGATTATCAATAAACCGATGATGGAACATACAATGCTCACATTAAGAGATCTGGGTATTAAAGATTTTATCATCCTTCTCTATTTTAAACCGGATGTCATTAAAGACCATTTTGGTGATGGCAGTGAGTTGGGTATCAATATCACCTATGTAGTACCGGATGACGATTATGGTACTGCCGGAGCCGTGAAACTTGCACAGGAACATATCGGTGATGAAAATTTTATTATCATCAGCGGTGACCTTGTGACGGATTTTGACTTCCAGAAAATCTTTGATTATCACAAAGAGAAAGAATCAAAATTAACGATTACGCTTACATCTGTCGAAAATCCGCTTCAATTTGGTGTTGTGATTGCCAATGACGAGGGTAAAATTGAAAAATTTCTGGAAAAACCGAGTTGGGGAGAGGTCTTCAGTGACACGATCAACACCGGTATCTATATTATAGAACCTGAAATACTTGACTATATTCCGCAGGGAGATAATTTTGACTTTGCGAAGGACCTTTTTCCGCTGCTGATGAAAGAAAATATTGACCTGATGGCGGGGAATGCTACCGGATACTGGAGAGATGTCGGTAATCCGGAGAGTTATCGTGAAGTCTACGATGATATCCTGAGTGATAGAGTTGATTTCTCTTTCGAAGGCATAAAAACCGAATTCCCGGACGGTACGCTTTACAGTGCAGAAACTTATGATCTTGACCCGAGCATAGAGATTGTCGGAAAAGTGGTACTTGGTAAAAATATCACTATCGGCAAGGGGACCAAACTGATCAATGTCGTGATCGGCGATGATGTGAAGATTGCCAATGACTGTAAGATCCGTAATACGGTTTTTTGGAATGATGTTACGGTCGCAAAAGGTGTCACATTGGACGGCTGTGTGATCTGTAACAACAATGAGATTGGCAAAAATGTCAAGGCAAAAGCCGGGCTGATCCTTGCAGAAGGATGTGAAATAGGTCAGTTGGTGTCGGTTGAACAGGATGTTATCATATGGCCTGATAAGAAGATCGAGGATGCATCTATCGTCAGTAACAGTGTCGTATGGGGCAGCAGGTATAAAAATTCCATTTTTGAAAACGGCAGTGTTGTCGGGAAAACCAATGTCGAACTCTCCTGTGAGATGGCAACCAAGCTCGCAGAAGCGTTTGGTGCACAGCTGCCGATAGGAAGTAATGTCTACCTGTCGAGAGATTATCACAGAGGTTCAAGAATGATCAAGCGTGCATTCCTTGGCGGACTGTTGTCTGCCGGTGTGAATGTGGTCGACATCAAAACGATGCCGTCCGCTGTACTGCGCTATAACCTTTTTAACAATGAAGATATCATTGCAGGGGTACACTTTCGACAAAATTTAAATGATCCGACCAGTACTGAAATCACCTTTTTTAATGAAGATGCCCTGCGCCTTTCTACCGGTACGTCACAAAGTGTGGAAAAGGCCTTTTTCAAAGAGACCTTCAGACGCGTAGACTATTCGCAGATCGGCGAGATCGTTGAAGCCAAACACTATAGAGAAGCGATAAGCTATAAAGAAGGTATCGAAAAGACCATTGATCAGATCGGTCTTAAATGCAGCACGACCTGTCGAATTGCAGTGGACGTCATGTATGGCGGTACAGCTGAAACTTTCCCTGAAATCCTTAATGATCTGAACATTGACAACATTATGTTAAATGCCTATCAGGATGAGAAAAAGCTCTCTAATCTGGTGACATTGAAGAAAAAGTCTTCAGAAGACATTTCGGCTATTGTTAAAAATCTGAAGCTGGATGCAGGATTTATGATCTATCCGAATGGACAGAGAATGACAATAGTAACAGATACAGGTGAGATTCTGGGCAAAGACAGAGCGCTGCTGGTCATTTTATATCTGTTAAATCTTGATGCCAAAGACAAAGAGCAGAAGATGTCTGTTTTCCTGCCTGCCTGGGCACCGGATATCATGGACAGCAGCTTTGAGAATCTGACGATTGATCATGGTAAATATTCCAATTTCAAAGCCAACGAGATGCAACAGTATGATCTAATCGCGACCGTTGACGGCAACTTTGCTTTCACTGAGTTTACGCTTCATCGCGATGCAATGTATGCCAGTCTAAAGATTGTAGAATTGATCATGAAGCATAATATTGCCTTGTCTTATATCGTCAAGCAACTCGAAAGCTTTTACTATGTCAGTACTCAGATAGAATGTACACAGGCGCTTAAGGGAAAAATGATGCGAAAGTTTCTTGAAGATGCCAAAGGCAAGAGATCTTCTTCGGCGGATGGTGTCAAGATATGGACAAACGCAAATGACTGGATTTTGATGATTCCGGATCAATACAGCGATCACCTCAATCTTTATGCCCAGTCAAAAAATGAGACAAGCGGGCAGGCGATTCTCGATGAGTACACATCAAAAATAGAAGCGTGGTCAGCATCGTAACAATGCAGAAAAAACTAAAGCTGAGTTTTTTTTGGCATATGCATCAGCCTGATTACCGCGATAGCAGCGGGATGATGAAAATGCCATGGGTCTTTTTGCATGCAATAAAAGACTACTATGACATGCCCTGGATACTTTCGAAGTATCATGGGCTTAAAGCGACGTTCAATCTTACGCCTCCATTGATTGAACAATTGAAGCTCTATGACGATCCGATAAAGAATGACTATTTTTTACAGATGTGGAGCCAACATCCTTCAGAACTCGACAGCACACAAAAAAGCTGGCTGATAAAAACCTGTAAATCTTCCAATTATGACACAATGGTTAAACCCATGGAGCGTTACAGTGCACTTTATCAGCTTGAAACACTGGATGATCTGCAGTTGATCGATCTTGAAGTGCAGTTTATTCTCGCATGGTGCGGAATGTATCTGCGTCAAAATAACAGAGTCGTTCAGGCATTGATGCGAAAAGGGCATTCGTATACACAAGAAGATAAAGCGTTGATGCTTTCTGTCTTGTCCGAGTTTGTTCTGTCGATACTCCCTTTTTATGCTTCACTTCAAAAACGGGGGGTCATCTCCCTTTCAACAACACCGTACAATCATCCGATTTTGCCGGTTTTAATCAATATGAAGACGGCACGCAAAGCCAATAGCCATCTGAAAACCCCGGATAACCCGATTTCGTTAAAAGAGGATGCCGTCGAACAGGTAAAACGTTCCATTGCACTTTATGAAGAGACTTTTGGACAGAAACCGATCGGCTTTTGGCCTGCGGA
>DAOWOG010000150.1 GCA_030642185.1 Helicobacteraceae bacterium
AAATCAACAAAGATCTTCTCAAAATGGCTCTCAAAGCTCAAAGATATAGAAAAAGCAGAAAAATTGTTAGAGGAGTACAATAATGCATAACGAATTAATCCCTTTTGACATCGCAGAGTATCTTGACAGTGAAGAAGCAATGGCAGAATACCTTTCACAAGTACTTGAAGATGGTGACAATGAAGAGTTTTTAAGAGCTATTGGACACATTGCAAAAGCAAAAGGAATGGCACAGATAGCTAAAGATACAGGATTGGGAAGAGAGAGCTTGTATAAAGCTTTTCGTCCAAATGCAAAACCAAGATTTGACACAGTTATGAAAGTTATTGATGCCTTAAAACTTCAATTGAATGCTACTCCCCAGCTTCCAAGTACTCTGTAAACCCTAAATATTTTTGATGTTGTTATACATTAAAACGGTCGGTTGAAACCGACCCTACATTAAATCAAAAATATCTCTGAGATCAGCGACCTCTGATTATCTCCAGATTTTTGAGAAGTCAAATCCTTTTTGACACCCTTTTACTTTAAAACTATAGGTTTCCTCTTCAAAATCACCGGCTTTGATAAAACGGCCTTCATGCAGTCTGTAGACTTTGGCCACACGCATTTTTGGGTAGACAAGTGCATAGTATAAAACACCTTCTTGTTCATACAGCTCGAATTTTTGGCGTTCGTCACGTTTTGCAGTGGAAGGTGAAACCACTTCAAAAATAATCTCCGGTGTTTTTATGATGTGTTCGTCTACCGGCTTACAGATCATCAGCACATCCGGACGAACCACTGTATCATCCGCGATCTGCCAGTCCGCTTCATGGACGACAAGGCACTCTGAGCAGTTTTCAAATAAGCTGTCTAACTGTTTCAAAATATGTTTGCTGACGATCTGATGGGTAATGATCGGAGCCGGAGCCATGGCGTAAGCCACTCCGTCAATTAACTCCCACTCTCCCTCAAACTGCAGGTAGTCAGCATACGTGTAATTTGGAAGATACTCAAGTTTAACTGCACCCATAGGCTGCCTTTGATTTGGATAGAATTATTTTAGCATAATTAGTTATTTGATAATTTATCAATCAAAAATATCTCTTTTGCCCGTTCAAGATCTTCCGGCGTATCGATCCCAAACCCTGTGCTGGCTACTTTGACCATAGTGATTTTGTGTGCATGATAGATGGCGCGCAACTGTTCAAGTTTTTCAATATCTTCGATCGGGGCATCGTCAAGAGCGCAGAAATCGTGCAGGCTCTTTTTGGTAAACCCGTAGATGCCGATATGGCCGAAATAGGTGGCTGCACCGCTCCGGTTATAAGGGATCAGACTGCGCGAAAAGTAGATGGCATTGTGGTCATCATCCATGACGACTTTGACAAGATTTGGATCTGCTGCCGCTTCGGCATTGATAGCGTTATAGCAGCTTCCCATAATAAAAGGTAGCTCATACTCTTTTAAAAGGTTAAGCCGTTCAATCAAAAGCTCTACGACTTCAGGCTCGATAAACGGTTCATCTGCCTGGATATTAATGACCAGTTCATCATCATTGATATCAAGCAGTTGGGCACATTCATTAATGCGGTCAGTTCCGCTTTTATGGGTTGTGGAGGTGAGCATAGCTTTAATACCATGCGCTTTACAGACTTCAATGATCTCTTCATCTTCAGCGGCAATGACAACATCATCAAGGTGCATTACCTGTTTTGCTGTACGCACGACCATCGGTAGACCTCCGACGTCGGCGAGAACTTTTTTCGGAAAACGGGTAGATGCCAATCTGGCAGGGATAATAATCATAAGGACACCTTGTACGATATAATACAAAGATTATAACGTGAAGGGGATAAATGCTGCTTTATCAACCGCAATCGGGATACTGTTACAACAGTGATTCAATTATGCTGTACAACTTTATCTCTTCGTTCAAACCGCGCGGCCGTATGCTGGATGTGGGTGCGGGGTGCGGTGTTGTCGGTCTGTTGGTGGCAAGAGATAATCCGAATATCCGGCTTGAAGCGGTAGAAAAGCAGGCGGTATTTGTACACTATGCCAGTAAAAACGCTGAAGTAAACAGTATTGATTATAAGATTAATCACGGCAGTTTTTTGGACTTCGAAGATGAAAAAGGCTACGAATACATCATTTCAAATCCTCCTTTTTATCATGAAGGCGCATCGCGAAGCGAAGATGAAATGATACACACCGCACGGTATAACCTTCACCTTCCTATCCGTGAGTTTGTCAACACGGCAGCACGTCTCTTACGTCCTCAGGGTCATCTGATCTTCTGTTATGACCCTCAGCAGTTTGCATTTTTATGTGCGGCAATCGACGATGCAAAATTAAGAGTTGTTGATGTACAATTCGTCCATTCAAAACAGGATAGAAATGCCACACTGGTGATGGTACATGCACGTAAAAATTCAAAATCGCTGATGAAGGTCTGGCCCCCTTTTATCGCCTTTGATCAAGATGAATTTTCACAGGCATCCCGTGATCTCTACCGAAAAGCAAGGACACACAGTATAAAATGCAGGATTTAGTCCATAAAGAGGGATACCCTTATGCGTTTGATGCTTCTGCGTGTGCGGCATGCGGCGGCCGCTGCTGTACGGGTGAGAGCGGAAATATCTTTGTCACATACCAAGAAATCCGCGCTCTGGCACTGTTTCTCGGCCTCTCTGATGATGATTTCAAAGAGCGTTATCTGGAAAAACGGGGCTATAAATATTCATTGAAAGAGAAATTAGTGGACGAGTCTTATGATTGTATTTTTTATGATCGCACACATAACGGATGTTCAGTCTATAAGGCACGTCCTTTGCAGTGTCGAGCATTTCCGTTTTGGGATCACTATAAAACAAGGGTGGATGAATTGAAACAAGAGTGTCCGGGGATCATTGATGCGTAATCTTTTCGCGATCCTGTTTTTACTGCTCTTTTTTGTCGGGTGTTCAACGAAAGAAGCGGCATTAAAACCGAATGAGAAAGCGTTTGAACAGGAAGATGCGCTGATTATGTTTGCATTGGATGCACAGGAACGCAAGCAGTTCAGGATAGCAGCCGAGTATTTTGATGTTTTGTATCAGGAATCAAACAGAACCGAGTATCAGTACCATTACTATCAAAATATGCTCAAAGCGCGAGAATTTGACACGGTGACAACACGTGTGGCTGAAGATCTTGTGAAGCGTGACGATATCACCTTGAAACGCTATCAGATTACGGCATTGATCGGACTGAGCGAGTATGAAAAAGCCAAAACTGTTGCATTGGATCTGGTTGTACAGACAAAAGAAGAGAGAGATTATCTTCTGTTAAGTGATATTTATCTCAAGCAGCAGCATTTCGATACGGCATTGAAATATCTTGAAAGTGCCTATCTGATCAATTTCAATGAGTTGATTTTGGATCGAATGGCTGTTGTGATGTATGTTAATCTCGAACGAAAGCAAGAGGCAATAGCCCAGCTTGAAACACATAGCCGTCTGCACGGATGTTCAAAAGTTATCTGTGGCCGTCTGGCCGGTTTTTACAGTGCCGACAATAATGTTGAAGGTCTTTTAAATACCTATAAACGCTACTATGCAGAATTCAAAGATGTAGAGACTGCCCAGGGCATTATTAGGATTTATTCCTATACCAAGGACTATATCCCACTGCTGCGGTTTTTAGAGGAGAGCGGGGCAGATGATGCACTGCTGTTAAAGCTATATATCAACAGCAAGAACTATGATAAAGCAGTTGAAGTGGCTGAGAGACTTTATGAGCAGGAGGGTGATGTCAATTATCTGGGGCAAAGTGCCATCTTCTTGTTTGAAGATGCTGATGATAAAACTGACAAGGCACTGCTTGATACGGTTATTATGAAGCTAAAGAAAGTGGTGAATGAACGTGATGATGCGCTGTATCAAAACTATTTGGGTTATCTGTTGATCGATAATGACCTGGATGTTAAAGCAGGGATCGTTTATGTCAATCAGGCACTCGAAAAAGAACCGGACTCTCCATACTATCTGGATTCGTTGGCCTGGGGATATTATAAACTGGGCCGATGTGATGAAGCGTATACTTTAATTAAAAAAGTTCGTGTCGAACTGGGTGATGAAGATGCAGAAGTGAGTGCGCATATAGAAGCGATTGAAAAATGTATAAAAAGGAAAAAATGAGATGATCCTGGATGATATAATCAAAAAAACAAAAGAAGATCTGGCAATACGCGAAAAAGAGTATACTCTTGACTGGCTGGGACGTTCACTGGCTTTTAATGCCCGTGTACCGCGGGATGTTTTTCCTTTTCTTGCTTCCACACCTGAAGAGCCCTACCGCATCATCGCCGAAGTAAAAAAAGCAAGTCCGTCCAAAGGGGTGATCCGTGAGGATTTTGATCCATTGGCGATTGCACAGGGGTATGAGCGCGGAGGTGCCAATGCGATTTCCGTTTTGACGGAGCCGCACTATTTCCAGGGAGATATTGAGTACCTCTCTGGAATTCGCCGTTATGTCGGCATTCCTCTGCTGCGCAAAGATTTTATTGTCTCAAAATATCAGATCCTTGAAGCGATGGTATTTGGTGCTGATTTTATTCTGCTGATCGCCAAAGCACTTTCACGCAAAGAGCTCAAAGAACTACTGGCCTATACCCGTCATCTTGGTATGGAGGCACTGGTAGAGATCCATGACAAGAGCGATCTGACGAAGGCCATCTTTGCCGGAGTTGATATCATCGGGATCAACCACCGAAACCTTGAGACGTTTGAGATGGATATGGAGCTCTGCTATAAATTGATCCCACTCATTCCGAACGGCAAGATCATTGTCGCAGAGAGCGGTATTTATGAACATGGTCAGCTGGAAGATATGAGCAAAGCCGGCGTTGACGCCTTTTTGGTCGGAGAGTCTTTAATGCGACAGGATGATGTTGAAAGCGCATTGCGCTGTTTGAAAAC
>DAOWOG010000246.1 GCA_030642185.1 Helicobacteraceae bacterium
CAGGAAGTTTTCCATCTTCTTGGCATTGACGAGGAAGAGCAGCGGGAGAAATTTGGATTCTTGCTGGATGCTCTGAAATTCGGTGCACCTCCGCATGGCGGTTTTGCGATCGGTTTTGATCGTTTAATCATGCTCTTGACCAAGAAAACAAGCATCCGTGATGTTATCGCTTTTCCTAAAACACAGAAAGCATCGTGTCTTCTGACCCAGGCGCCAAGCAGTGTAGATAACACGCAACTTCGTGATCTTCATATCAGACTGCGCGAAAAAAAGCAGAGTTAAAAAGATATGAAGAAGCTCTTTCTGATCATCGGAGCACCGGGTTCCGGCAAGACAACGGATGCCGAGATCATTGCTGAGCGAAACAGTGCTGTGATCAAGCACTATTCGGCAGGTGATATGTTCCGTTCAGAAGTAGCAAGCAAAAGCGAACGCGGAAAACTAATCGATAGTTTTATCAGCAGAGGGAACATCGTACCCATTGATATCGCCATCGAAACAATTGTCGGTGCGATAAAAAGTGCTCCGACCGATGTCGTCGTCATCGACGGCTATCCGCGTTCGCATGAGCAGATGGATGCATTGGATAAGTATCTTGCCAATGAAACAGATGTTGAACTTATTAGTGTAATTGAAGTCGAAGTCAGTGAAGACGTTGCACGTGAGCGTGTCCTCGGACGAGCACGCGGTGCTGACGACAACAATGAAGTTTTCAACAACCGCATGAAAGTTTATACTGAACCGCTCGCTGATATTCAGACATTTTACACTGAGAGAAACCTGCTTAAAAAGATCAACGGTGAGCGCAGTATTGATGCGATCGTCGAAGAGATGGAAGCATTTGTACAGAGTATGATTTAAACATATAAATTCAACGATAGGACAGAAGATGAAAATTATTTTACTGGGTGCACCGGGCGCCGGAAAAGGGACACAGGCGCAATTTCTAACCAAAGAGTTTGATATACCTCAAATTTCAACGGGAGATATGCTTCGTGCCGCCATCAAAGCCGGCAGTGAACTGGGAGCATTGGCTAAATCGTTTATGGATGCAGGTAAGCTGGTGACTGATGAGATTATTATCGGACTGGTAAAAGAGCGTATTCTTGAAGATGACTGTAAAAACGGTTTTTTACTGGATGGTTTTCCGCGTACTGTTCCTCAGGCGGACGCTTTAAAAGAAGCCGGTGTCACGATTGATGCTGTCGTTGAAATCGATGTGCCGGATACCGAGATCGTCAGCCGTATGTCTGGGCGCCGTGTCCATCCGGGTTCAGGACGCACTTATCATCTTGTCTACAATCCTCCAAAAACAGAGGGAAAAGATGATGCTACAGGTGAGGACCTGATTCAGCGTGATGATGACAAAGAGGCGATCGTACTTGACCGCTTACGCATCTATCATGAACAGACGAAACCGCTTGTTGATTATTACACCGCTGAAGCGGCAGTTAATTCGGCCGTTAAATATATCCGTGTCGATGGCACGCAGGCGATCGATGCAGTTGAAAAAGAGGTCATTTCTCAGTTAAACTGATAAATTTGAAACACTTCCAAAGGTGTTGAATTGATTTCAACGCCTTATATCTCGCTATAATCACTTCCATGAAACAGATACATTTTTACGCCGTAATTATCGGCACTGAAATCTTGAACGGGCGCCGTCAAGATAAGCATTTTAGTTTTTTAAAAGCTGCATTGGCGGAACGCGGCTATACGCTCTTCGCCTCTTTCACCATCAAAGATGATCCACAATTAATTGAACAGACTTATCGTCTCATTTTGGCAGATCCTCACAGTGTAATGTTCAGCTTCGGCGGTATAGGTTCAACTCCTGATGATCTGACACGGGCTATTTCCGCCAAGGTCTTTACTGCAAAAAAGTTGTCCCGTCATCAGCAGTTTGAGCGTGATATCATTGAGCGCTTTGGTGATGAAGCTTACCCGCATCGGATCTTTATGTCTGATCTTCCTGTAGGATCAGACCTGTTGACAAACCCGGTCAATAATATGTCCGGATACTATCTGCAGGAACGTTTTTTCTTTGTTCCCGGATTTCCGGAGATGGCCCATGCCATGATAAGAGAAGCGCTGGAGCGTTTCTATCCAAAAAACAAAATGCTTCATCGACTGACACTTTATGCACAGACAAGTGAAAATACCCTGATTGATCTGATGAAAAAATTACCGGATTCTGTAGAACTCTCTTCGCTTCCTATGATCAAAAACAGTGTACCTACGGTTGAGATTTCATTAGCCGGTTATGATCGAGAAGAGGTAAAAAAATGGTTTTCAGGCTTTAGTGATTTTTTGGATTCTCATAATATAAAGTATACCCTGCGATCATGAGACTGCTTGTTTTTGCAACGGTATTTACTCTGGTTATGGCACTGATGAATCGATATGTCTATACCCGTTTTTTCAAAGTCATCCATTTTGATGTCGTCAAAGCTTCGTATTACGGGCTGCTTTTTCTTTTTTTACTCGAGATACTTTTTGTTCTGGAAGCAACGACGCATTTTCTTCCGGGAACACCATTGCTCTACTACCTGCTGAGTTTATCAGTCGGGGTAACAGTCATTCTCTTTTTTCTGACACTGTTTTATGATCTGCTCCATACCGGTGCAAAACACATTCCTTTTGATACCGGACGCCGAAGATTTATAAAGATTATTTTTGATGTCACGATGCTTATTTTGGCATTCAGCTATCTTTTAAAGGGGCTTATCGGCGGTCTTAAACAGCCGGTCTTAAATCATAAGCGAATTGACATCAGTAACTTTCCCTTTAAAGACTTTAAAATTGCTCAACTCAGTGATGTCCATGTAGGCCGCACGATCGGTTTTGAATTTGTCCGTGAATGTGTAGAACGTATCAATGCCGAAAAACCTGATATGGTTGTCATTACAGGTGATCTGGTGGATATGAAGATCGATGGTGTCAAAGATGCGCTTTTACCGCTACATGATCTTGAAAGTCCATTTGGAACCTATTTTGTTTTAGGCAATCATGAGTATTTTCATGGTGCAGATTCGATTGTTGCGCATTTAAGAACACTGGACATCAAGCCTTTGCTCAATGAGAATCTGATTGTCGGCAAGGATGAGAAATACTTTAATCTTGTCGGGATCAATGATCTTATCTCGAAACGCATCGGTGTTATGCCCTATGATCTCACGGCGTCTTTTGAGGGGATCGATAAAGAGCTTGCAACGATCGTTTTGGCACATCAGCCCAAAATGGCGAACCTGCTTTCACACCAGAATTATGATCTGATGCTGAGCGGTCATACGCACGGCGGACAGATTTTTCCTTTCGGATTTTTAGTTATGATAGATCAGCCCTATCTTGCCGGCCTGTACAGTATAAATGAGAAAAAACAGATCTTCGTCAGCCGGGGAACGGGGTACTGGGGACCTCCTGTCAGGGTACTTGCACCGAGTGAAATTTCCATGCTGCATATACGTTCAAGCTAGAGATCATGGACAAAACTTCTGAGCGGTCGAGGTGATAAAGATATCGATTATGTCACAGAGACCTATCC
>DAOWOG010000031.1 GCA_030642185.1 Helicobacteraceae bacterium
CCGATTGCCAAAGTGCTTGATGACGCCTTCGGCATAGAAAAAGGGTTGATGACGACGATTCATTCCTATACGAATGATCAGAATATCCTTGATGTCAATCATAAAAAAGAGAAACGGCGTTCACGTGCTGCTGCTGTCAATATGATTCCGACAACAACGGGTGCTGCCAAAGCAATTGACAGAGTGCTTCCGCAGCTGAGAGGCAAACTCCACGGTCAGAGTGTCAGAGTACCGACACCGGATGTCTCTATGCTGGACTTGACCGTTTCATTAAAGAGCGCTACAACGGCGCAGGAAGTCAGTGCACTTTTTAAACAAAAATCAAAAAATGAGCTCAGAGGAATCGTAGATATTGATACCCGTTATCGCGTTTCACAGGACTTTGTAGGCTCGCCCTACAGTTCGATTATTGCGGATGATTTAATTCAGGTGATTGATGGTAATATGTTAAAAATTATGGCCTGGTACGACAATGAATGGGGTTATTCTAACCGGTTGATCGATATGGTCACTTACATAAATACAAAAGGAGAATAGATGCAGTTGTTAAATATAAAAGATTTGGATCTCTACGAGAAGAAAGTTTTTATCCGGTGTGATTTTAATGTTCCTTTGGATGAATATGGAAATATTACGGATGACCGTCGTATCCGTTCGGCAGTAGCAACAATCAACTACTGTCTGGATAAAGATTGTGCCGTTATTCTGGCCTCACATTTGGGTCGGCCGGAGGGCGAGTTCAGTGAAAAATTTTCATTGGCACCGATTCAGCGCCGT
The DNA here is from genome assembly GCA_030642185.1 of Helicobacteraceae bacterium. GTDB lineage: Bacteria > Campylobacterota > Campylobacteria > Campylobacterales > Sulfurimonadaceae > 4484-230. The sequence continues at coordinate 778 of DAOWOG010000031.1, forward strand.
CTTCATCAGCTTCTTAAAACGGAAGTGATGTTGGCTAAAGATGTAGTAGGTGATGATGCGACTGCAAAAGCAGCCGCGCTTAAGGCAGGAGATGTCCTGTTGCTTGAGAACCTTCGTTTTGAAAAAGGCGAAACGAAAAACAATGAGGCACTTGCGGCGAAATTGGCGGGTATGGCGGAAATTTATATCAATGATGCATTTGGTGTAAGCCACCGGGCACACGCTTCTGTAGAAGGTATAACGCATCATTTTGACGATGAACATAAAGCAGCCGGCTTTTTATTGCAAAAAGAGATTCAGTTTTTCGCAACACTGCTTAAGCGTCCGGTCCGACCGTTTGCAGCGATTGTCGGCGGGAGCAAGGTTTCAGGCAAACTCGAGGCACTGATCAATCTGCTGCCGAAAGTAGACAAGATCCTGGTCGGCGGGGGTATGGCCTTTACTTTCCTGAAAGCACAGGGTTATGATGTCGGTAACTCACTGGTTGAGGATGATCTGCTCGATGAGGCGCTGCATATTATGGATGAGGCAAAACGCCTTGGCGTTAAATTTTATCTTCCTGTCGATGTGGTGGCGGCACAGACTTTTTCAGCTGATTCTGTTATCAAAGTCACCTCCGCCCAGGAGATACCGGAAGGTTGGATGGGTCTGGATATCGGACCGGCAACCGTACGTCTCTACCGTATTGTTTTAAATAATGTTCAGACAGTAGTCTGGAACGGTCCTATGGGTGTGTATGAGATGGAACGTTTTGCAAGGGGTTCAACGAAGATCGGCCATTTTGTGGCAGACTCCTATGCGACAACAGTTATCGGCGGCGGTGATACGGCAGACCTGATACAGCGTATCGGCGTAGATGAAGAGATGACCTTTATCTCAACCGGCGGGGGTGCATCACTGGAGTTGATGGAAGGTAAAATACTGCCGGGTGTCAAACCGTTGATGGTAAAGGAAGAGTCGTGATCATTGCTGCCAATTTCAAGACCAATAAAACACGCAGCGAGACCGGACAATATTTAGAAGAGGTCGAAACCTGTATCACTGAAAATGGGATTACGGATGATGTGCTGGTCTTTCCTTCGGCAACAGCTTTACAGAGACATGGTGGAGCTGTGGTTATGGGTGCACAAAATGTATATCCAGTCGAAAACGGTGCGTTTACCGGTGAGATAGGCCTTGATCAGATCAATGAATTTGATATCAAAACAGTGCTGATCGGCCACTCGGAACGACGTCATATTTTTGGTGAGAGTCAGGAGAGCATTGCTGAAAAATTTGATTTTTTCAAAGCACAGGGATTTACGATCGTCTACTGTATCGGCGAACCCCTGGAAATACGAGAAGAGGGTAGTGAAGCATTGATGAGTTACCTCGATGATCAGCTTGAGGGGATCGATGTTCATTATGAAAAGCTGATCATTGCGTATGAACCTGTCTGGGCAATCGGTACGGGGCTTACACCGGATGAGAGCGACATAGGCTTGATACATGGCGCTTTACGTCAGAAAATAGACAAACCGCTGCTCTATGGCGGCAGTGTCAAAGTGGGGAATGCGCAAGAGATTCTGGCGATAGATAATGTTGACGGTGCATTGATAGGAAGCGGGGCGCTGAAGGCTGAAGATTTTTGTCAGATCATCGCTTATGCCAAAGCGATAAAATAGACATATTAAGGGAGAGATAATGATAATGAAAGGCAAGAAAGGGCTGATCGTAGGTCTGGCAAATAACAAGTCAATCGCATACGGGATCGCAAAGGCGTGTGCAGACCAGGGTGCCGAACTGGCATTTACGTACTTGAATGATGCACTGAAAAAGCGGGTAGATCCGATTGCGGCTGAGTTTGGTTCCGATAAAGTGTATGAGCTGGATGTTTCCAATGCTGAACATATGGACGCGATTGCATCTCTGATTGAGTAAGATATGGGAAAAATCGATTTTCTCGTACATTCGGTCGCTTTTGCGCCAAGAAGCGCTGACCGGCAGTTTTATGGAAACATCAAAATCGGCATTTAACATTGCCATGGAGATTTCTGTCTACTCTCTGATCGAGCTGACACACAAACTTGAACCGGTACTGAGCGACAAGGCATCGATTTTAACATTGACTTATCTGGGCGGACCTCAGTATATTCCAAACTACAATGTTATGGGTGTGGCCAAAGCGGCTCTGGAATCGACGGTGCGCTATATGTCAGTTGAACTGGGAAGAAAAGGGCAGCGGGTCAATGCTTTGAGCGCCGGTCCGATCAAAACACTTGCAGCCGCTGGTATCGGTGATTTTAAATCGATTTTAAAATGGAATGAGTGCAATGCGCCGCTTCAGAAAAATGTGACAACATTAGAGGTCGGCAACTCCGCGATGTATCTGCTGAGCGATCTCGCTTCCGGTGTGTCGGGTGAAGTTCATTATGTTGATGCCGGCTATAATATTATGGGCATGGCAGCCGTAGAAAAAAATGATGCCGGCAGGACTGTCTTTAGCTGGGATGAAAGCAAGTAATACGTTTCTTTCTGCTTATTTCCCGATAACCGGCATACTTTCCATCTTTTCTACATGGGAAGGTCGCTTGGGTTTACCGGCCTCTTCTTTTTCCTTTTCATCCAGATAGACACCGGCTTTATCGACATACTTCTGCAGTGTAAAAGAGCTGTTGTCATCTTCTCTCGTCTCTTGAACAGTACTGTTTCCTTCTGTTTTCGGTGTCCACTCTTCTTCGGTCCAGGTATCAAGATTTTTTTGCATGGCCCCATCGCTTTTGGAGGTGGCTGTCACAGAGGGAGAAATAGCGTTTAGTGATGGATTTTGTGACGGAGCGGGTTGTTCTTCTTCTCTTTGAACAGGTTTATCGTTAATGGTATCATCTGCCCAATCCTGTAGAGTATGGCCACTGCAGCCATACAGGAACAAAAGTGATGCAAAGGTAAAAACAGTAGTGGATCGTTTTAGCGTGCTATGAAGCATGAATTTCCTTCATATAGAAATATTGTTTGAAGTATAGTGTAATAATAGTGTAATACTGCCTATTATTTAGGCAGTTCTTGCGAGCCGGAGAGATTTTTATTTGATATAATACCATTTATAATTTATAAAATAAGTTTAGCTTATTATATTTAAGGAGAATAAATGAAATTATTGAAAATGAGTCTTGCTGCTGCAGTGCTGATGGGTGCGAGTGCTTTCGCAATTGAAAACGTTAAAGTTGACGGTGATGCAAAACTATTCTACAGTACAGTTGATGCTGACAATAATGACCTTTTTAGCAAAGATGGAGCAATGGGTGAATCTGCCCTTCGTCTTGGTATCACTGCTGATCTGACTGAAGGTGTTAGTGCCGGAGCTACAATGTATGGTGTCTCCACACTGGGACTCTATAACAACTTGGTCAGCTCTACCTGGACAGGCGGAACTAAAAATAACTTCTGGTTCGGTGAAGCGTGGCTGGCAGGTACTGCCGGTAATACAACCGGTAAAGTCGGTCGTATGATGCTGGATACTCCATTGGTATTCAGTGAGACATGGTCTGTTGCTCCGAATACCTTTGAAGCAGGTGTTATTTTAAATCAGGATATTCCTGATACGACATTGGTAGCTGCATATGTCGGTGAAAGCAATGGTGCCCGTGTTCTTGGCGGCGGATTGGATAATGCAGCCGGAGACGATGCTCAGAGTGATATCTTCGACAGTTTCTGGAATGGTGCTTATGCCCTCGGTGCAGTGAACAATTCATGGAAGCCTTTGACAGTGCAGGCATGGTATTTTGATGCTCAGCAGGCAGTAAAAGCTTACTGGCTTGAAGCTGATCTTTCCATGTCAGGTATCGTCGCCGGTGCAATCTATACCAATAATGACTATGCTGATAACATTAATGCAGACTTTGGATTAGCATTGGATGGTAAAGACAGTGATGCATATGCCTTGAAACTGGGATTTGAAGGAGAGAGCTTCGCAATTTCCGGTGCTTATTCTCAAACAGGTAAAGATGCCCCGGTAGGCTTTAACCTTGACGGCGCTCAATCAAAACTGTATACAGAAGCATGGTGGAACTATGGTTATATTTCTCAGGCAGATACAGCAGCGTATAATGTTACAGCGACATTTTCGATTGCTGATGTTGTAGATTTGGGCGCATACTATACAGGTGCAGATCAGGATACAGCAGCCGGTGATAACGATTTGACTGAACTGACACTTGAATTGGCTAAATCATTTGGACCATTGGATACCGGCCTTTACTACATCTATACTGATGCAGAAGATCAAAATATTGATGCAGCAGGAAAATCTGACAGCTATAATACAATTCAGGTCTATCTGACTTACAACTTCTAATTTATCCAAACCATATACTCACACTTTTCCGCCTTCGGGCGGGACCTCATTTTTTTATCCTCAAGTATTTCCTGTTATAATCGTTCAAACTATTTAAAAGATGTTCATGCCACTTTTTTTGCGTAAAGTCAGCTACCTTGTTTTGATGCTCCTGCTTATCTCGATCATCTCATTTCTGGCGATCCATGCTGCCCCCAACAGTTTCCTCTCTGCAGGGGAATTAAACCCCAACATGACCGAAGAAGCGATTGCACAGTTAAAAGCCGTATATGGATTGGATAAGCCGCTATATGCACAATACGTTGATTGGGTCAAAAATCTGTTAACGCTGAATTTCGGTATCTCTTTTGTCAGCGGACAGAATGTTTTGGACGAGATTGCCAAACGAATCGGGATTACGTTGACGATCAATTTGATTTCAATGTTTTTTGTCTTTGGTATTTCACTCTATCTTGGTATAAAAGCAGCAATGCATTATGAAGAGAAGAGCGACTACCTGATCCGCCAGCTCTCGCTTTTCTCCTTTTCCATGCCATCGTTTTATTTGGCGCTGCTGTTGATCCTGTTTTTTAGTGTTGAGCTGGATCTCTTCCCGATTACCGGCGTACATTCGGTAAAAACACCGGAAGGATTCGCCTATTATCTGGATATGGCATGGCACCTTGTGCTGCCGGTCGGGGTGATGATCTTTGTTTCACTGGGTTCAATGATCATCTATATACGCTCGTTGACGCTGGAGATCCTGAAAAGTGATTATTACTACTTTGCACTTTCGCGTGCATTGCCCCAAAAAATACTGTTTCGCCGCTACATCCTGCCAAATCTGATGCCGCCTGTGATTACGCTGCTCGGTTTATCACTGCCGGGACTGATTGGCGGCAGTGTGATTTTAGAACAGATTTTCGGTATTGAAGGGATGGGACAACTTTTTTATCTGAGTGCACTCAGCCGGGATTATCCGGTGATTATGGGTATATTGATGATTACTTCGTTTTTGACGCTGCTGGGAAATATGTTTGCGGATCTGATTTTGTTAAAACTCAACCCTTATACGAAGAGAGGGTAAAGCGGCTTTGCCGCACTATCAACTACGCGAAGCTACTCTCCAAAGAGTGCTTCGAGTGAGGAGATATCCTCTTTCTTATCTTCTGCTTTTTCACCGCTCGTTACACCATCTTGCTCAACAAGTTCGATATTATAACCGGTGAGCATGGATGCAAGGCGGATGTTGATACCGCTTTTTCCGATTGCTTTTGATTTTTGATCACTTGGAAGTGTGACAATCGCTTTTCGATCTTCATCTTCCTCACTGCCCTCAATAACGACTGAATTGATAATGGCAGGACTCATGACCCGTGAAATGAAAAGTTCAGGAATCGATGTATACTCGATACAGTCGATATTTTCACCCAAAAGCTCCTCGCTGACAGCGTTGATACGCACTCCTTTGACACCGACAGTCGCCCCGACAGGATCGACCTGCGGATGGGTAGAGAGTAGAGCGATTTTAGCCCGTTCACCCGGAATACGTGCACTTTTTTCAACAGAGACGACTTCGTCAGCGATCTCCGGAACTTCAAGACGCAGCAGCTCCTCAAGAAATTTTGGAGATGTCCGTGAAAGTTCGATCTGGATACCTTCGCTTTTGTCAACATGGACACGTCGGACAACCGCTTTGACGGTATCGCCTACTTTGAAATGTTCACCTTTGATACGGCTTTTCATCGGTAGTACAGCACGAACTTCATCCATTTCGATATAGGTGCTCTGAGCACCGTCCACACGGGTAACACGGCCAGAGACCAGGCTTCCGATTTTCTCTTTGTATTTACTGTAGAGCTCATTTTCAACCAGGCGCTGAATATGAAATTCGATTTCACGATGTAAAGTAGCCACTGCGGTACGGCCATGCTTTTCAATATCGTGTTCGATCTGAAATTCATCACCTGTTTCAACATCAGGATCTACCTCTGCTATCGCTCTGCTTAGACCGATATAGGCCTGGGCTTCCTCGCCCTCCAATCGCTCGTCATCATCCTCAACAACGGTAATCGTCTGATAGACACGGATCGACTTTGTCTCCTCGTCAATCTCGGCATCATAGGCAAATTCATTGTTGATCAGACGTTTGGCAGTCTGGATAAAAGCAATTTTAAGTGCCTCTTTTACACTATCCGGCGAAAGACCCTTTTCATGAGCAATAGCATCGATAATATCTAAAATATTTTCCATTAATATCCCTTTGGTTAGTTCATAAAAATAAATCAAAATGGTGTCGGAGGTTATTTTTAATGAAGATAATAATTATACTGTAATTTACTTTATCCTAATGATAAAATTTCTCTTTAAACCGATATTTACCCAATGCTGGTTATAATCCACTACTTTTAGAAGATGAACAAAGGATAAAAATGGAGCTTAAAATTGCACGCAGTGAGCATCCCGGCAAACCAAGAAAAATTGATCTGAAAAAGATCAACGATATGGTTGAAAAAGAGGAGTCGGTCATTTTATATTTTGATCGTGACAATTCGCATAAAGACCTTCTGGAACTTCAGGATAAATTTGAGAGTATGGGAAAAAGTTTCTATATGCGTGAAGTGCGTTACGGTCTTTCGGATAGCGAATACATGTACGAAGTGCATATCTTATAAGCGTGAATGGGTAAACATTGAGTCAGAAACTCTTTATCGAAACGCTTGGCTGTGCTATGAATGTTCGTGACAGCGAACATATGATCGCAGAGTTGAATGAAAAAGAAAACTACATATTAACAGAAGATGTTGAAGAAGCTGATCTGATTTTGATCAATACCTGCTCAGTTCGGGAAAAACCGGTTCATAAGCTTTTTTCAGAACTTGGAAGTTTCAACAAGCGTAAAAAAGAGGGTGCAAAGATAGGTGTTTGCGGCTGTACGGCATCGCATCTCGGAAAAGATATCATCAAACGGGCACCTTATGTCAATTTTGTTCTTGGTGCACGAAATGTCTCCAAAATTACCGACGTGCTTCATCGTGACAAGGCGGTAGAGACAGAGATTAATTATGACGAATCCGAATATGCCTTCAAAAACTTCCGCACTTCGCCCTACAAAGCCTTTATCAATATCTCTATCGGCTGTGATAAACAGTGTACCTTCTGTATTGTTCCGAAAACGCGTGGAGAAGAGATCTCTATTCCGGCCGAACTTATCATAAAAGAGGCTGAGAAAGCGGTGAAAACCGGAGCAAAAGAGATCTTTTTACTGGGACAGAATGTCAACAACTACGGCCGCCGCTTTTCAGGTGAGCATCCAAAGACCGATTTTACCCAGCTTCTGCGCGACGTCAGTAAAGTTGAGGGTGTAGAGCGTATTCGTTTTACTTCACCGCATCCGCTGCATATGGATGATACGTTTATTGAAGAGTTCGCTGCCAATCCGAAAATCTGCAAATCGATCCATATCCCGCTTCAAAGCGGCTCTACCGAACTGCTCAAAGTGATGAAGCGCGGTTACAGCAAAGAGTGGTTCTTAAATCGGGTGGCCAAGATCAGAGAGATGGTTCCGGATGTGATGATCAGTACGGACATCATTGTTGCCTTTCCGGGTGAAAGCGAGGCGGATTTTGAAGAGACCCTCGATGTGGTGCGCCGAGTCAGGTTTGAACAGATCTTCAGTTTTAAATACTCTGCACGGCCTGAAACGGAAGCGGCAGAGTATGAAAATACCGTCGACCCGGGAGTGGCCTCTTCACGTTTGACCTATCTGC
>DAOWOG010000149.1 GCA_030642185.1 Helicobacteraceae bacterium
CAGTCTGTAACCCGCCGGCAGAACAACATCATGGTTAATTCGGCTCTCAATCCGCTCAACAAAGGTATTAAGATCTGTGCTGTGGACATTGGTCTGAATGGAGATAAAACGTTGAGCATGCTCATGTTTAATTTCAACACTGCCGTCCACACGTTCAATATGGGCAATATTTGCAATAGTGATACGCACTCCATCCGGTGTGGTAAGATAGATTTGTTCCAATGGAATATTATTTAGTGCATAGTCACTGCGAATGAGAATATCAAATTGTTTCATCCCCTCATAGATCTTACCGCTTTGCACGCCCATGGTCGCCATTTTGAGAATTTGTGCGGCTTCATCCAGGTTAAGCCCATATTTGGTGAGCTGTTTTTTGTCGAAAATAACCTGATGATAAGCTACCCCGTCATTCTGACGCATATAGACATCTTCACTGCCTTCTGTCCGGCGGATTATGTCGGCAATAGCAATGCCCAGGGTGTTCAATGTATCCGTATCATCACCGAAAAGCTTGACCACCACATCTCCGCGTGCACCGGTCAGCATTTCGGAGGTACGCATCTCGATAGGCTGTGTAAAACCAAATTCAATCCCCGAGATATTGTCCAGTACCTCACGCATCTGTGCTTTAAGCCATTCAGGATCACTATGACGCCATGTCTCTTTTGGTGCCAATACCAAAAAAGTATCAGTGTCGTTCAAGCCCATCGGGTCCAGTCCTATTTCATCCGAACCGCTGCGTGCAATGATCGAGATGATCTCCGGTATCTCTGCCATTAACTGCTGCTGGATCTGTGTATTGAGCGCAACACCTGCCGGAATATTGATGGAAGGATTCGACTCAATTCCAATGACAACATTGCCCTCATCCATCGTCGGCATAAAGGTCTTGCCGATACGGTCAAACATAAAGACGGTAAGCGGAACAAGCAGAACAAGGAAGAGATAGATCCACTTTTCATAGGCAAATGCTTTTTTAAGTGTCGGTATATATATTTTTTCCAGCTGTCGGATCAGCCAGGTCGGCTCTTCCGAAGGATTTTTGATAAACCAGTCGGCGATAACCGGAATGAGAAAAAGTGCGAAAATAATAGAAGCACCGAGTGAAAAGACAATGCTTAATGCTACCGGTGCAAAAAGTTTGCCCTCAAGGCCTTCGAGCATCAGTAGCGGTGAAAAGATGGTGATGATAATAACTACCCCGGAAATAATCGGTAAACTAACCTCTTTTGCAGCTAGAAAGACAAGCCGGCTGCGCGGTTTACTCTTGTATCTTGGATTTGAGAGCCAGGCGACGATATTCTCAACCATGACCACGGCAGAATCGGCGATCATTCCGATAGCGATGGCGAGCCCGCCCAGACTCATCAGGTTGGCACTGATACCAAAAAGGTGCATCAAAATAAAGGCACTGAAAATCGCCATAGGAAGAATAAGTGCCACCGTAAGTGCAGAGATAAGACCGCCCAGCATCAACAATAAGATGATGATGATCAGTACCGTGGCTTCAATAAGGGCTGTTTGAACGGTAGAAACCGCTTTTCCAACGAGATCGCTTCGATCATAGAAAACAGAAAGTTTTGCGCCGTCCGGCAGGCTTTTTTCCAATGCGGTAAGTTTGATTTTAACAGCAGCAACGGTACGCGAAGCATCGGCTCCTTTGAGCCCAAGCACCAGACCCTGAACGGCTTCGCCTCTGCCGTCTTTGGTCACGTAACCGTAACGTGTCACTGCACTGACGGAGACTTCCGCAACATCTTTGACATAGATAGTACTGCCTTTACGCTGGGCCAATACCAACTCTTTAATAGACTCGATTCCCTGCAGTTTGCCGATAACACGGACGATCAGGGCTTCATCTCCGCGCTCAAGCCGACCGGCACCGTAGTTGGCGTTATTGCGCTCCAGCACCTGCTGTAGCTGTTCAACTGAAATACCGAAGGTGGAGAGTCGGGCAAAATCGGGTTTGACGGTAAAACTTTTCACTTCACCGCCGAGGGCATTGACATCTGCAACACCGGGAACACTGCGCAGTGCCGGACGGATGACCCAGTCAAGCAGGGTGCGTTTTTCCATCAGGCTCATAGTGTCGGACTCGATCGTAAACATCAGAATCTCACCCAATGGGGTAGTGATCGGTGCGATACCTCCGCCGATAGAGTCGGGAAGTTCCTGTTTGATGGCGCTAAAGCGCTGATAGACACGGTCACGTGCCCAGTAGAGGTCGGTTTCTTCTTCAAAGTCGATGGTAATGTCTGCCAGAGCGTATTTGGAGATAGAGCGGATCATCGTCTGATGCGGGATGCCCTGCATCTCAAGTTCGATAGGGATCGTAATTTGCTGCTCTACTTCTGACGGGGTCATCCCCGGTGCTTTGATGATGATCTTGACCTGGGTCGAAGAGACATCCGGAAAAGCATCAATCACCAGTTTCTCATAAGAGATCACCCCGTATACGGCGATGGCAAGAGCCAACGCCACCACACCATAGCGCTGACGCAGGGCAAAAGATAAAAGATGTTCGATCATTTCGTCTCTCCTTCTGCCGCACTTTTCAGGGCGAGAACAGAAGAGACAGCGATGCGATCATGATCGGAAAGCGATGCATCAATAAAGCTGCTCCCTTCCAATTGTGCAAGAATAGTCACGGGAATGACTTTATAACCATTTTTTACTGCAACAAAAATGACATAGCCGCCATCCATGCCGATAACCGAAGATGATGGGATTTTCCATGCAGCGTGTTTGCGATAAAAAGTGACATTGACACTGGCACCGCCGCGACCGTCACAGGCTCTGTCTTCATGCAAGTCCAAACTGCGTGTTTGTGAAATAGGATCGATCTGCGGTGCCATTGCAAAAATATGATAGGCGCTGTTATTTGCATAAAGTGTTTCTTCCTGCTTCAGCGTTGCCGCTATCTGCCAAGGCATATTGACCTCAAAATGGCATTCAGACGTGTCAACCAGTTTAGCAAGTGTCTCTCCCTGATTGACGAAATCTCCGGTTTGAACCGGAAGATCAGCCACGGTGGCATTTTTAGGTGAGAGAATTGTCAGGGTGGGATAGGGTTTATGCTCTGCTGCGATTTTGTCCAGCTGTATGCTCGAAAGACCGTATACCTGAAGTACACCGCGCTTGAAGTCGGCAGAAGCCTTTAGCATACCGAACCTGTTTTTACTCTCAAGATAGCGCTTGGAAGCGACAACGCCTTTTGCCGCCAATGGAGCAAGCCGTTGCATCTCTTTTTGGTAAAATTCCATCTCCAGTTGTGTTGCAATATAATTGGACTGAAGATCAAGCAGTTTTGGACTTTGGATGACAAAAAGTTTTTGCCCTTTCTTAACGGATATATACGGTTTGACAGCGACTTCGGTAATCAAACCTTCCACATTGGCGCTGACTGTGAAACGGTGAGTCGGAGGATAGGTATAGATACCGAGATAGCTTCCCATCGGAACGGTATCTACTTTCTGAGGAGCAGCAAGTTTTACCTTCAGCGAGCCGGAATCAACAATGGTTTCCGCATTGAGTATTTGAAAAGAGAGAAGTATCAGGGTGAGCACTATTGGTTTCATTTTATATCCTTTTGCGGGTCAATGCCCATGGTACGATAAAGTCTGGCTTGTGCCAATAGTGCGTTTGAAAGGGTGTCTACTCCGCGGAGCAGCAGCTCGAAGAGCATTGTCTGGCTTTCTATATAGGCCAGATAACTCCCCTCCGAACCCATAAAGCGTTCCTGCAGCAGCACCGTAGCTTCATATGCTTTCGGAATGAGATGGTTGTTCAGTCGCCGTAAAGTATGGCGGCGTGTTTTTTGTGCTTTCGTATACACGTTCAATTCGGCATCCATCTCTGTTTTAACGTACATCAGTTGTTGGCGTGCGGAGAGTTCTGCCAGCCGGGCACTCTCCCTTTCATTTTCCAGACGGCTGCCTGCCGTCAGCGGAATCTGCATGAAAACAAGCCCGCGGCTTACATCCATTTCATTGTCATATCCGATACCCAGTGTCATCTCCTGCACTGTTGTAGATTTGAACTGCTTCATCGCTGAAGTCGCTGCAATATCACTTTCAAGCTGACGGTAAAGAACGGCATTCTCCTCAAGGTTATCAAATAGTAAAATACCAGAGGGGAGGTCTTCACAAAGTGGTTTTCCCTGTCTATCTTTCAGGTAGATATGCAGCCGTTTCCTGGCGGCTTTGTATTGGCTTTTAAGCTTATGAATACCCAGTTCCAGCTCATCAACGACTAATTCACTTCTTAAGAGGGCACTTCGATCAAATTCGCCTCCTTCAACCCCTTCTTTGATAAGCATGGTTAACTGGATGTTACGATCCTGGGCATCTTTAAGCAGATCTATTTTCTCTTCAAAAGTACAGGCATTAATATAGTGTTCAAAGACGATGCTTTTAAGCTGATTGATCTTCAGCATTTTTTGCTGCTTTGCTGAAAGTGTAAGCGCATCCAGATACCTATCACTATCACCTAGTAAAAGCTGCTTTTCGACCGCAACATGATATTCGATTTTATTGCGCTCATCCTCTTTGGCTGAAGCATAGTCTAATTCGCCATAGAGTTGAAATCCGTCTGAAAGAACCGAATTCCGTTGGGCCGAAAAATGCATGGCGGTATGTGCTTCTAGTGCCTTGGCTGCATCAGAAGTTTCAGACGCTTTCAGAAAAGTGCTGAGTGAAATGGGTTCGCCCTGAAGCGAAAGTGCCAATATCAAAGATCCAAATAGTATAACTTTCATTAAAAACCTTTTTGACGGAACATACAGATGATCCGGTAATTGTATCAGGCGGTGCCTGAGAGTAAAAAAGTGGGTAAAAAGTTTAACTTAAAGGTGGTCGTTGAGGAACGGAAGTGATATAGGATTTGAGATGATTTTGAAAATCATACAACTCTACTGAGATGAGAGGATATGTCAATGCAGCAGATGAAG
>DAOWOG010000187.1 GCA_030642185.1 Helicobacteraceae bacterium
GCATTGGAAAATGAAGACCTGAGTGTTAAACTCAAAGAAGACCGCATCGCCAAGGCAAAAAAAGTAGAGATGGATTCACTGGAAATTGAGACCATTATCGAATAACTTATGACCATAGATACCGCTTGCACAGAGTGCATCATTAACCAGAGCCGCCGTGTGGCGGACGCTATTCATGCTGATGTTGCATTGAGTGCTAAACTGATCGATACGGTCAGTGATATGTCAACTGCTTTTGATCCAAAATATTCTCCTCCGGAAGCGGCTTCGGATGTTTATGAAAAGATGGCTGAGATAGCCAATAAAACCGATCTTTATGATGAGGTTAAAACACTTTCTACCCAAAAAGCAAAAACCTTTATGCCCTCACTTCGCAAACGCATCGATAGTTCCAATGATAAGCTGCTTACGGCTGTTAAAGTGGCGGTAGCGGGCAATGTGATCGATCTGGCGGCGGAGGTCTCTTTTGATCTGGATGAAGAGCTGGCAAAAATATTTGAAACGAAGTTTGATTATGATGATGTTGAGCCGTTGAGAACGTCACTTGCCAATGCTTCCACACTGCTCTATATCGGCGATAATGTGGGTGAGCACCTTTTTGATTATCTTACCATTGAAACACTCCAAATGCTCTATCCAAACCTGCATATTTCCTATATGGTGCGGGGCAATCCCATCATCAATGATGTCACGATGAAAGAGGCCAGAGAAGCCGGCTTTGAAGCTTTATGCGACCTGGTTGACAGCGGCGTCAATACGCCGGGATTTGTCTATGAACGTGCCAATGTTCAGAGTCAAAAGCTTTTCGATGAGGCAGATCTTGTGATCACGAAAGGGATGGGAAATTACGAGTGCCTCAGCCCTTCGCCGCGCAGCAATCTGGTTTATCTGCTTAAAGTCAAATGCAATGTTGTCGCCCGTTCGCTTGGTATGGAAGTCGGCAATATTGTCTGCAAAGTAGTTTAATGATAGGTTATAGTGATATTTTGTAACTTTTATCTGTGTAAAAAACAGACTTATCGATTAACTTCTCTCTTATAGTGCTCTATTTAATGTTCATTAGCCTCATATATTAAGTAAATATTATATAATATTCTAATTCTAAAATTTTGATTTTTAATAAAAGCCAAACCGCCCGTGAGGGTGGGACGGAAAGCTACGGATCTGTGTCAAGACCGCCGGGTTGCCTCAATAGCCCCCCCCACGCCAAATAATGACAGACCGCCGGGTTACTTCAACTTCAATCATACAAAACCCAAGGAAGTCTGATGAAATACAGTTCGCAATGGATGAGAAATTCTATACTTTTCTTACTGACAATGATGGTGCCTTCAGGGCAGGTGTCAGCGGCCAACCTTTGTAACACAGGTACAGAGATCTTTATCGGTGCATATCACTCAAGTATCGTGGCGACAAAAGATAACTTTTTTGCATTTGGTGAATCGATAGGAGCAGATGGTGTTACGCATAATCTTTTACCGGTAGATCTTACACCGGCAAACGGATATACCTTTTCAGGCGAGATCCTTTTTGCAACAGATGCAACACATGATACGCAGGCATTTATACTCTCAATCGGAGGATTGTATGTATGGGGTGATTCAGGTACCAATTCAGTGTCAAGTCATGAAACAGCCATTCATACAGGAACGTCAGTTGCTGATAAGGCTTTTCATCAAATTGCGATGCCTGCAGGTATCGCTACCAGTGATGTAACCTATCTGACTGCAACCAATGGAGGGGTCTTTCTCGTTGCCAACGGTAAAGTATATGCTCAGGGAATTGAGCCGGATCTGATGGGAGACGGTACGACAACCGCAGACAGTAACTGGCATATTGTGCAAAAGGCCACCGGTGGAGACCTGAGTGATGTTGTATTGTTCAAAGCCAATTATGACGGTGCTTTTGCAGTCACATTAAATGATGAGTACTATACCTGGGGTACACAGGTCTCTTTAGGTGACGGTACTGCCAATAAACTTCAAAGACTGGCAAAAAAGATGACGGCACCTTTTACCGGTTCACCTTCATTAATAGCCGTTACCGGAATGGACAACAGTAATCCTTTAAGTTATTATGTTCTGAATCCAGCAGATACAAAAGTCTATGTTCTTGGCGGAAACGGATACGGGCAGCTTGGTATAGGCAGTACGGCGCATACTATCAGCTGGTCTATCGTTCAGCATAAAGACGGGGGAGATTTGACGGGGATCATCGATATCAATGCTGATGACAACAGTGACCATTACCCAACTGCCGGTGCCATAGTCAATGGATATGTTGATGGAGGGAATACGTATAATGATGTATTTCTTGTCTGGGGGAGAAATAGTAGCAGTGCGCTTGGCACAGGTGGTGATAAATCACTGCCAATTGTTCCAAACGGCTTTGTTCTTGGAACAAGTAGAGCTACTAAAATAGAAATGGGCGGACATACCACTATGTACTATGATCCGGATTTTGACGATGGTACACATGTTGGTAAAATGTGTTACATCGGACATAAGATCAAAGGAAGTATGGGCGATGGTATTGAAGCTAGTAGCACTGTAGATAGTTTCGACTGTATCAATACTCCATGGCTGGAAACAATGTGTGCAGCAGAGAAACCTCCTGTTGCAACTGATGATGATAAGTTGGATCAACCCATAGCCGCTGTGACACTTAATGTGGTTACCGATGATAACGGACACGGTATAGACAGTGATCCTGACGGAACGGTTAATCCGTCAACAGTTGATCTTACGCCTCTGACAGAAACAATCGATCAAACATTAAACGTGCCGGGGGAAGGTGTCTGGACTGTCAATGCTATAGGAATGGTGACCTTTACGCCGGATCCCGTACTTGTCGGCAACCCGACAGACATTCAGTATACGGTACAAGATGATCACGAAAACGAATCAAATACAGCAACGATCCATATCACTTATCTTGGGGTTCTTACCATTGGTGATGTTTCTGTGACCGAGGGCGGGACACTGGCATTTCCGATTACGCTGAGCACTCCGAGCGCAACCGATACGACGGTAACATTTACGATGACCAACGGAACGGCAGGCAATACGGACTATACAAAGACGGATGTCCAGATCACGATTCCTGCCAATCAGACGATAGGAACAGTGAATGTGCCGACCACCGATGACAGTATCGATGAGAGTGACGAGACGATGACGCTTTCGGTAAAATCGGTTGATTCTGGTACGATAGGAGACACTTCGGATACCGGTCTTGGAACAATTCTTGATGATGACGGAAGACCAAACCTTGTTATCGAAGATGTATCTGTGAACGAGAGCGGTACATTGGCATTTCCGGTGATATTGAGCAATCCGAGCGCGACGGCTACGACGGTAACCTTCGAGATGACCAACGGTACGGCAAGCGACGGAGACTATACGACGACGGATGTACAGATCACGATTCCTGCCAATCAGACGACAGGAACGATAAATGTACCTACGACGGATGACAGTATCGACGAGAGCGATGAGACAATGACAGTTTCAGTGAAGTCGGTGGATTCGGGAAGTCTTGGGGATACCTCCGATACCGCTCTTGGAACAATTCTTGATGATGACGGAAGACCAAACCTCGTTATCGAGGACGTTTCTGTGACTGAGAGCGGCACGCTGGCATTTGCGATAACACTGAGCAATCCGAGCGCGACAGATACAATTGTGACGTTTGTAATGACCAATGGTACTGCAAGCGATACAGATTATACGAAGACGGATGTCCAGATCATGATCCCGGCAGGCCAGACGAGTGCAACCGTCAATGTGCCGACCACAACTGATTTGATCGATGAAAGTGATGAAACGTTGACGCTTTCAGTGAAATCAGTTGATTCTGGAAGTCTCGGGGATACTTCCGATACTGGTCTTGGAACCATTCTTGATGATGATGGGGCACCGACATTGAGTATCGGCGACGTTTCTGTGATCGAGAGCGGAACACTGGCATTTGCGATTACGCTGAGCAATCCGAGCGCAACAGATACGACAGTGACATTTGCGATGACCAACGGCACTGCAGGTGATACGGATTATACGAAAACGGATGTGACGATCACGATTCCGGCAGGCCAGACAAGTGCAACGGTCAATGTGCCAACCACAACCGATATGATCGATGAAAGTGATGAGACAATGACGGTATCGGTGAAATCGGTAGATTCGGGAACATTGGGAGATACTTCAGACACCGGTTTGGGTACGATCACCGATGATGACGGAGCACCGGGTCTGACGATCGGGGATGTGAC
>DAOWOG010000113.1 GCA_030642185.1 Helicobacteraceae bacterium
TACGCCGGTGGAGATCATCTTTGGTACCCTGCTCGGTTATGCCGGTCTGCTCCATCATCATCACCTGTTTGAATTTGTTGCAGAGATCGGGTTTTTATACCTGATGTTTATTGCAGGTATGGAAATTGATCTGAAAAAAGTTCTCAAGACCAATATAACCCTGATGAAACGGATCTTGCTCTACATCGCGCTGCTTTATCTCTTTTCCATCAGTTTTTCACTCTATTTCGAGCTTGGAAAAGTAATCATGGTGCTATTGCCGCTGATCTCTGTCGGCCTGGTTGCTACACTATCAAGAGAGTATGGCAAAACACCCTGGCTTCTCCTCTCTTTAACTGCCGGAGGTATCGGCGAAGTTGTCAGCATCGGTGTACTCACGCTGGCATCGGCAACCTTTAAATTCGGTATCGGCATTGATCTTTTCAAAACAATCGGAGAGCTTGTTTTGTTTGTGCTTGTCATCTATCTGCTCTTTCGCTTGCTTCAGCTCATTTTCTGGTGGTTTCCGGAAGTGCTGATTACACTGATGCCCCACAATGACAGTCAGGAGCAGGATGTCCGCCTCTCTATGGGAATCCTCTTTATTCTGATCGGCGTGATGCTCTATCTTGATCTTGAACTGGCTTTTGGCGCTTTTATCGCCGGTATGTTTATCCCGACTTTTTTTGAACATAAATACCATCTTCCGGAAAAACTCTCCAGTTTCGGGTTCGGCTTTCTGGTACCTCTCTTTTTTATCTATATCGGCACCACTTT
The DNA here is from genome assembly GCA_030642185.1 of Helicobacteraceae bacterium. Taxonomy (GTDB): domain Bacteria; phylum Campylobacterota; class Campylobacteria; order Campylobacterales; family Sulfurimonadaceae; genus 4484-230. The sequence goes on from DAOWOG010000113.1 coordinate 757, forward strand.
TCATCTCAGTGCCCTTATGATGGACAAGCTTATCCCCACCGCTTTGCTGATCACCTTGGTGATGATCGCCATGCGGACCATAAGTTCGCTTGTTTTTGCCAGGATCCTGGGCATGCGCGATTCACTCCTCATGGGCCTGAGCCATTCTATGCCGCTGACACTGCTTATCGCCGTGACCACCCTGGCCTACCATGCACACAGCATTGATAAACTGCACTACTTTGCTTTTATTTTAGCAGCGCTGATCGAAGTTATCGTGGTGATGGTGCTTATCAAACTGATCTACAAAGAGCGCAATGAAGATGCGATGGAAGACCGGTTTAACAAACTTTCAAAATAGCAGGTACTTCTAAATTCAATCTGTTTACAGTACCTTGATCACATCATCATCCCGACGGAGTGTGTCATCGTTATCGAGAATATGATGGGAGATAGCGTAACCGTGGTTCAGTCCAAGAGCAATCGATCCGCCGGACTCCTGCGTAATATCACCGGCAACATACAAACCTTTTATACCGGTCTGATAGTGATCGTCATGCACCGGTTTCCCGTCACGTTCCTCAATGCCGGAACCGCTTAAAAAGGCACTTGGTGTTGTACCGCCGATCGCATAAATGACGCGGTCGTACGTCTCGCTTTCACACTCTTTGAATAACACCTTCACCTTTCCATCATCGTCCTCAACACCCTCTATGTTGACGCCTAAAATTGGTGTCACATCTTTGTTGTTAATGGCATGGGCGATATTGGCCTGATTGGTCGGATTGGCACGACGGAAGGTCTCCCTGCGGTAACAGAGGCCGACCTTGTTGCGCACACCCAGATCAACCGCGTACTCGATCGCCGAATCTCCGCCGCCGACGACCAGGATCTTCTCATCCTGAGAGCACGCCTCAAGGGTAAAACCGACACGTTTTTTGATGGCGCCCGGAATTTTATAATCAGGCTTGTTCGGTTTTCCCATACGTCCAATCGTCACCACTACATATTTTGCACTGATGCTGCCGCCGGCGATCATAACTTCAAAACCTTTTTCGCCTTTTACAATTTTCTGCACTTCCGTATGGGTTTTAAGCTCTAGCGAATGATTCTCCAGTATATCGTCAAAAAAATCGAGTGTGCTCTCTTTTGTCCCGTCCATAAAATAGATATTTCCGTCGAGTTCGACTTTTTGACCTTTCCAGTCTTTATCGACCCGTTTTTTATCTTTATAAAACTTCCGGATGGTTGCATTATGATTTTCATCTTTTTCAATGATGATAATATCGCGTATCCCCAGCATATAACTCTCTACTGCCGTTGCAATACCGGCCGGTCCGGCCCCGATGATTGCCAATTGATAGTTTTCCATACCTGCTCCTTAGTCAATAATTGTAACGTAGTTTTATTGCAGATCAGGGAACGTAAGCGTAAAAACCGTTCCCTTCTCTTTTTCCGATCTCACCGCAATCTCTATATGATGTTCAACACAGATACTTTGAACGATACTCAAACCGACTCCAAAGCCTCCGGCATACTCTGTTTCACGGTTATAGCGATCAAAAATCTTCGAAAGCCGTTCTTTTGCAATTCCGACACCATGGTCTTGTATCGTAAAAATGCCTTCTCTCAGGGTAATACTGATTTTGGAATCCGGCATCGAGTACTTAATGGCATTGCTGATTAGATTTCCAAACAGCATATTCGCACGATGTTCAGCCATCACAAAAAAGAGGCTTTCACTCTTAACATCTATGTCAATCCTCTTACTTTCACACAGTTCTCTGTAATACTCAATACTTTTGAGAAGAACACGATTGAGATCGATCAAAGCCGTCTCTTTTTTTTTTTGAGAGAAGTTCAAATAGGTCAGGGAGGTATAGATATCAAAAAGCTGCTTGGTACTGATAGAGATATTTCGCAGTGCCTTTTTATCATATTTTTCTTTTTTCACTGCCCGTTCAGTAGCCATACTCAGTGCTGTAATAGGCGTATTGAGCTCATGGGTGACATCTTTGATAAAGGTCTCTATCTGATCTATTTTTTGATGAATAGGACGCATAAAAAGTCTGGAAAGAATCCATGCGATCAGAACGATCCCAGATGCGATAAGTGCCATCACGGCGATCACCGTTATTTTTAACGTATGCAAAAGTTCATATAAATGGCTGCTCTGCACCACTACATCGCTGATATTCAGGTGTCCCTGTGGAGTATCCGCAATAAGTATCGTGCTGTTTTCTTGTTGAAAATAGCCGTATTTTTCAATCTCAAAGCCCTCTGTCAAACTGCCGTACACAATATTCCCCTGCCGGTCAATCAAGGTGATGGTGTAGGCTTGATCTGTCATTGGAAGATTAAATGCAAGTTCTTGCATATGGGCTTGAATAATTGCACTGCTGATACGGTCGCTGATATGGCGCATCTGAAAATAGTCATTGCTTTCAAGCGAGGATTTCTGTGCGATATAGTACCAAAAACCGCTTAGCAGAATAAAGAGAAATGATGAGATGATATAAAGCAGTAAAAACGAATAAAATGATCTTTTTTCAAGACTATTCAAATCGATACCCTACGCCGCGGACATTAATAATATGCTCTTGACCGATAAGCCGCCGCAGTGTTTTGATATAGGTGCGCACAGTATCAACACCGGGCATCTCATCAAAATCCCAGAGATTTTGCAAGATCTCATCGGTAGAGACAACACGACTTTTATTGCTGATGAGATAACCGAGCAGCTGACTCTCTTTGGCACTGATATGCAGCGTTTCCCCATCTTTTATGATCTGATGTGTCGTCGGATTAAACATGATCGATGGTGAAATGGCGATGTGTTCATCGATCCTGAACAGACGCTTGATATTTTCAATGCGGGCACGCAGTTCATCGAGTTCAAAAGGCTTGCGTATAAAATCATGCGCACCGGCATCAAAGCCTTGGGTAAGATGGTCTGTATCCTGATAGGCCGTGATAAAAATAGCCGGCGTTGCATCATTAAAGGCTCTAAGTTCTTTTAGCAGTTTAATCCCTGATATTCCCGGAACATTGATGTCAAAAAGATAGAGTGAAAAGTTTTCGGATTCAGCAAGCTCAAGCGCATCTTTGGAGTTAAAACAGTGCACAACCTCCCATTGCTCCTCCAAAAAATCGATAACGATATCGGCAATAACAGGGTCATCTTCCAAAAACAGTATCTTCATAACTAAGTGTATCAGCTTTTTATTTCCTTTGTTGCATTAATCTCAAAAAGAATCGGAATGATGATAAGACTGAGCACAGCAGAACTGACAACCCCGCCGATCATCGGAGCGGCGATGCGCTGCATCACTTCGCTGCCGACGCCGTGGTTGTACATGATCGGCAGCAAACCGGCGAGGATGGCAAAAACCGTCATCAGTTTCGGTCTGACGCGCTGAACAGCACCTTCATAGATGGCATCGTTGAGCTGTTTTTTTCCGAAATCATTGCCGAATTTTGTTTTCGCATTATCGACACTCTCCTGCAGATAGACGATCATCACGATAGCTGTCTCTGCAGCTACACCAAGCAGGGCCAAAAAGCCGACGATCACGGCAATACTCATACTGAAGTCAAGCATATCAATATAGATCAATCCTCCCAACAAGGCAAATGGCAGGGTGAAAAAAACAATCAGGGTCGGTATCATCTGCCCCAGTGCAAAATAAATTAAGACCAGAATGAGCAGCAGAACAATTGGAACGATCCATACGATCTTACTCATGGCCGATTCAAGATACTCCGACTGACCGGCCCACTCAATGTAGTAGCCGGCCGGAAGTTTAATGTCATTCAACAGTTTTTTAGCCTCTTCTTTATAGGCCGTTGCACTCACACCATTTTTCGGCGTAATGTAAATGAAAGTAACCGGAGAGGCCATCTCACTTTTAATGACCGATGCACTCTCACGATAATCAACTTTGGCAAAGGTACTGAGCGGTACAAAACCCAAGACCGTTTTGATCAGTATATTTCTGATATCCTCCAGACTGCGGCGTTCATTATCTTCGAGTCTAAGTGCGATCGGATAACGTTCAATACCTTTGTACATCGTCCCTATTTTCATTCCGCCGATCGCTGCTGATGTATACTGAAGGAGTCTCTCTTTACTCAGGTCATAACGTTGAAGTGCCTCTTCATCGATATCTATATCTATGTAGTAACCCGCACTGGCCTGATCGGCAAAGACTGAGAGGCTTTGCTCAAAGGTCCGCAGTTTCGCTTCGATTTCAAAGGCATATTTTTGAAGTCCCTCGGCACTCGAGCCATAAAGTTTAATCCCCAGAGGCGTGCGAATACCGCTGAGCAGCATATCGATCCTTCCGCGGATCGGATAGGTCCATGAGTTGATCAGTCCGGGAACCTGCAGTGCCTCTTCCATCTCATCCATCAGTTTCTTATAAGTCATCCCCTCGCGCCACTCAGACTGCGGTTTAAAGGTGATGATGGTCTCGATCATACCGAGCGGCGCCGGATCGGTCGCTGTACTCGCCCTTCCCCCTTTGCCAAAAACGGTCTCCACTTCAGGAAACGATTTTAAAATTTTATCCGTCTTTTGTGTCAGCACTTTGCTTAAATCGACACTGATACCATACGGCGTTACCGGCATATACATAAAACTCTGCTCATTCAGCATCGGCATAAATTCCCAGTTCAGTTTCTGATAAAGCGGAACCATATACACCAGCAAAGCAATGACAATGGCCAGAATCAGATATTTCACTTTCAATCCATAA
>DAOWOG010000375.1 GCA_030642185.1 Helicobacteraceae bacterium
ACGAATAGTAATCTCTTCAAGTACGACATCTGTCTGCCCATAGAGCAGATTATGCATCGCCTCCAGCATCACCGGTTTTTGCAAATACTCCGTAATAATATTTGCGGTTGTCTGCAGTATCCGCATTATTTTATTGGCACCCGCAATTTTGAGTTTACTGGCACTCTCCTGATTGCGGGCAAGCGCCACGATATAGATATTTTCAAATGCAGCACGCAGCGAAATCGTCAAAAAGATATTTTCCGCATCATCCTCCAGCGTACTGAACACACGCAGATGATCCGTATCATACAGTGAAGCGATCTCATCCCACTCATCACTAAGATCAAAAAGTGATATATCGTATCCGGCTTCTTTTCCCTCATGAAGCAATGATTCATGCATTGTATAGATATGTATCGCAGTCTGTTCATCTGCAAGCTGTTTGACAATTTCTTTGGTAAAATCATTATAACCGAAGAGCAAAATTGTATTTTTATTCATAGCGCTCTCTTTAGATGCAGTCCAAGTTTGAACTCTCTGATCAAGGCCTGTTCACCGATCACAATTAAAATATCACCTTGATTCAAAGGAAATTCACTTTCCGGATTAAAAATTGTTTTCTCTGTCTCTTCTTGATAAACACCAATGAGAATCAGGCGAAATGCTTTGACATTAAGCTGTGATACTTTGTCAATGCGCTCCGTAATTTTCTGATCAATGAGCACCTCCTCCACAAACGCACCGACATCTTCTGAGCGCAGCAGGTGTATCGCTTCGAATGCCACCTGTTTTCCGCTGATCTCTTTTGCCATCAGACCGATCAATTCCTGCGCATACACAACTTCAGAGACACCGGCAAGGTAAAGTTTTTTTCTATTTTGATTCTTATGCAGCAAGGAGACGATATCAATTTGTTTATTGATAGAGCGAATGGTCAGTGCCGTAAAAACATTTTGGACATCATTTTCCTGCAAAGAGAGGATGGAGACAACCTGCGTATCAAAATCGACACGGAGACGTTTGTAACTCTCTTCCGCCCCTGGATCAGCATGAAAAGCGATCAGGTCGTGTTCTCTGGCACGGGTAATTCTCTCCTGATCGCCATCCATAACCACAACATTCTGACCACTGCGGTGAAGCTTGCTTGCAACTTGCTGTGCAACCTCACCATAACCACAGATAAGATAAAAGTGCTTAAGACGTGAAATATCAGAAAGGGTACGGCTCTCTTTAATCTCATCCAGACGTTCCGTAAATGCCGTGACGATAATAGACGTAGAAAAAGCGAGTACGCCGATTCCGCCCAGAATGATCAGCATTGCCACGGCACGTCCTCCGTCCGTTGCCGGAGCAAAGTCACCGTATCCTACAGTTGAGATCGTTACCAGCGACCAGTAAAATGCTTCAAACAGCGTGTTGATCTGCGAATCCGGATTATTTGCCTCCATCACATAGATCAATATAGCGGAAATTGACATAATGACCGAAATAAACATCAGCAGTGTCAAAAGTTCAAATTTTTTGGTTGCAAGAACGGAGATAAAATATTGCAGGCTCTTCATATAGCGAAAAAGCTTAAAAACTCTAAAGAGTATAAAGAGCCGAAGCAGCCTTAACTGATGGAAAAAAGGCATAATAGCCAGAAGATCAATGATCGCTTGAAAAGAGCGTATATACTCCAGTTTGGTTATGATAATAGTATGCACTGCCTTCAACAGTTTAAAATCGCGCTTAAGGAATGCATCCGTTTCATATTGATCTATAATAGACTTTGAGTTATCACTGTAGATCCAAAGACGAAGAAGGTATTCTATTAAAAAGATGAAAGAGATGATATAGTCATTGAAATAGAGCCAGATGTCATTCACCGGCGATTTAACTTCCCTGATCAAAATCACAACACTTGAAAAGATCAGAAAGATCATGAAAAAATCAAGGTAACGTTTAAAACGGTAGTTATTGTTTTCTAGAAGATTGTAGAAGAAACGTTTGATCTGCCTGTAACGTGCAGAGTTCTGTATCGCGTAGGCCATATCAACGGTCTTACGCGATAAGAAGTTCAAGGTCTATCCCAGTTTTGTTTTAACGATCTCGTTAACGACCTGAGGGTTTGCCGTTCCCTTACTCGCCTTCATCGTCTGCCCTACGAAAAAGCCAAGAAGTTTATCTTTACCGCCTCTGTATTGCTCTACTTTATCCGGATTGACAGCAAGTATTTCATCTACCATTTTCTCAATCGCCCCGGTATCACTTACCTGTTTGAGACCGAGCTTATCGATGGCAGCGTCTACATCCGCTTTATTGTCCATCAAATAGTCCAAGACCTCTTTGGCTGCTTTGCCGCTGATGGTTTTGTCTTCAATCCGTTTGACCAGCATTGCCAGTATTTTGGCATTGACCGGAGAAGTTGTGACTGTCATTCCGCCTTTCAAACGTCCCTGCAGTTCAACCGTCAGCCAGGTAATGGCATTCTTCGCGCTGATACCTTCTTCGAGCATTGACTCAAAATAGTGGGCAGTTTCAAGATCGGCAGTGATCACGCCCGCATCATATTCACGCAT
>DAOWOG010000034.1 GCA_030642185.1 Helicobacteraceae bacterium
CGCTTCATCTTCCGGGAGAAGATTGTGGTTATTTGACTTTTTTCCTCCCGTTCTATAGACCGTAAAGAAGCCGCTCAGGGCCAGATTTCCTGAACTGACTTTATTGACGGCAAAGGCGTCAGAGACACCGAAAGATTTTCCTGACGTCTTGTTTCTGATGCCTAATACAAGGATGAGTATGATCGCCAGCAGCGCGATCCAGCTTTTGCGCGATACATCCTGGTTGCGTATCGGAGCACTGAAAAGTTTGGCAAAGAGCCAGAAGACCCCCATAAAGAGCAGCGCAGTACCGATCGTATAGCTGAGGTAGGAGTTAAAGGCCATATCCGTGATGATATTCATATCGTTGGCAAGGTTGAACAGCTCATTGGAAATATGACGATGAATAAAATAATAATAGAGCACATCCCCGATGCTGATAGCAAGAATGGCGATCAACACAACAGCCCACAGCCTGCCGATGACCCTGCGGTAACGCTGATGATGTACCCACGATACCGGAATGGTCAGCATCAGGATAAAGAGTCCCAAAAAGGTAAAAAGGGTGATGATATCGACACGCAAGCCCATAAAAAGAGAGAGCAGCAGTTCGGTCGTACTGAGATCGCTGAAATCAGCAGGATAGCTCAGCAGTAAAAAGAGACGGACAAGCATCATCAGCAGCAATGCGATAAATACGGCGGTAAAGGTTTGGGTATATCGGCTGTGAAAGTTCATGCTATTTCTCCAGGTAAACATACACGGGGGATGAGCCGATTATGCAGTTTGTGGTATTGAGTGGTGTATTGTCTCTACTGAGACATTCGGATACGGAATCAAATGTTATCGTTTGTGCTTGCAGAGACCAGATGACGTGAAGCGGACCCCGTGGAGTCAAACACTCGAGCGTATAACGGTCTTTATGGATATGCAGATCTGAAAATGTGGCCTGTGCTAAATGCAAGTACATCGTTTTGAAGGCGGTGAAAGCACTGCGCTTGCGAATGCCTTCTCTGTTATCGATCAGACCGTATCCCGGTGCGATCAGTTGATGCCAGAAGACGGCGTCAACCTGTTGCGAGGCAAAAGCGAGCAGGTAGTAACGTACCATAAAGTCGGCATAGGCTTCTTCATCGATACATTCATGTTCACTTGTCGGTGCATAAGGTGCCGTTCCTGTCAGCGGCCAGTTGGTCTCGGTAAGATAAAGCCCGGAACCGGTTTTTGGACTGAGTCTTGCCATCGAAGCCAGGAGATTGATCTTGCGGGTGAGATCAAAGCCCATCTGGGTATTTTCCGGTGCACCCCGGCGATCGACATAGAGCAGGGCGGAGAGCGCATCATAACGCAGGGAAACGAGATTAAAAAGTGCATGGGCAGTGAAATGGTACTCGAAGTCTATGACGGAGGGGCCGATAAGTTTAAGATCAGGATAGCTGCTCTTTTTAACTTCATAGGCTGTTTGATAAAAGGCCAGATATTCGTTTACACTGAAAAACCCCCATTTGGCGCGGTTGATCGTACTTCCTATCTGAAAGGTCGCAGCATAGGGCGAAAGCGACTCAAAAACAGCGGTAATATGTTTTTTAAAAAGCCTGGGATCTTCAATATGCTCACGATCCTGCATAATATTGATGATGAGTTTCTTATCCTGAAACTGTTTGATGAAACCGATATACTCATCGAAGCGATCCATCTCCCAAAGCGGCAGACGTATCAGGAGTGTTTTTATACCAAGCTCTTCAATCAACTCAGGGGTCAGTTGCGGTTCTTTATCGAGGTTGACGCTCATCCCAAAAAAGTGCTCACTGCCGATTTTTCGCCGACGCAAAAACGGTATAAGCAGATAGGAGAGCGGCAGGAATACCAGTGCGGTAAACACAGTCATAATAAGTGAACCGAGATGACGACGGCGCATCTTTTTTTTAAAGGCACGGTCTTTGAGCTGGTAAGGCTGATCGGAGTAACGGTCCCATACAAACGGTGCTTTCATGGTAATAATATCATTTTCAACAGTTTATCGGAGATTCTGAAATCGGAATGATTCAGTTTATCGATCAGATTTAAAGTCTGCTCTTTCGTAATCTTTTTTTCAAGATATAAAAATCGTATGATCCCAACCAGACTGATTATCTCAATTCCAAGGTTTTGAGCAAATTTTCTACCTTTTTTTTCATCAATGATGAGCGGCAGTTTTTTTTCGATAGCAAGGACGAGAGAAGCAGACTCTCCATCATCAAGCAAAATGTTTAACTCTTCAAAAAATATCCTGTTTGTAAAGGGGAGTATCTCTATATAGTTTTCTTCTATCTCTTCGGCACTATAATCCAGCCAGTCTATTTTTAAATCATTGAGCAGGCGTATCGCTTTTTGTTTGGAAATTGACAAAAACTGTGCGAGTTTTCCAAGGGAGATAAGTCCCAGTCTGTACTGTTCAATCGCAACTGCTTTTTTTATCCCCATGGATAATACATCATCATTCAGTGGTATTGTGATGCCGATAGGTTTGTTGTGCTTTGTTACAAAAACCGATTCGCCTTTTTCAAGATACTTTGTCATATTGGATGGATTATTTTTTAAATCTCGTATCGCTACAGTTTGCATACGCTCTGCCTTTTACTAAGATTTATAGGAATATTATAGCGTATATGTGAATATTAAACGCCAATAATTCCCTTGTCAGTTGCACCGTTAAACAGGGAGTTGGCAGAGGCATGCAGCTTTATTGATGAGGTGATTGTCAATGAGGGCGAGGGGATTTTTGCTTTGGTCAAAGCGTCTCAGAACTTTGGGTATACCTCGCGTATTCTTGAAGCATCCTCCCTTGCGATTATCAATAATCTGACGGCGTAGGGTGCCAAAATCGTTACGCATGATCCAAAAGCGCGTCATGAGGCAGAAATGGGGTTTGAGTATTTCCAGATTGGGGTATAATATCAGTTATGGGCAAAGTAGATAAAGCTAAAGAATATATTGGTGCAATTAGAATTTATATGACTTTTGTGCTTGCTTCTTTGGTAGCAACAATTGCCGGTGTATCAAAGCTTTATATGGCGTTATATTTTGGTGCTATGTTTTGGATAGGTATTATTGCTATTATCGTATTGGCATTTATTTTTGTATTATTAGCTAGACATATGCATAAAAAAATTAATGAGCTGGAGGAAATCCATGATTGAAACAGTAGCCATTTCCATTGCATTGCTTTTTGCACTTTTTGCGATTACTTATGGTGCGTATGAACTTATGCATGAATAAGTAAGTGTGATTAGCAGTTGAATATTTTAGTCGTTCGTACCGATAAACTTGGTGATTTTATTACGGCATTACCTACACTGTATGTGTTGAAACAGCACAATCCTCAAGATACGATCACAGTTTGTGTCGCACCTTTGAACAAAGAGCTGGCAGAGGCATGCGATTTTATCGATGAGGTAATCGTCGACGAAGGCAATTCGATCTTCGTATTGGTAAAAAAACTTAAAAATGCGAGTATTGACGCCTCTATTACTCTTTTTTCAAATACTCGTGTTGCACTGGCACAGTTTCTTGCGGGCATTCCCAAGCGGATTGCTCCGGCAACAAAGATCGCACAGCTCTTTTATACAGACCGTATCACACAGAGACGTTCTCAGGTCAGGATGGCGGAGTTTGAGTACAATCTTGAACTTGGACAGGTGCTTTTTCCCGACATCAACCTTGCCTTTCAAAAACCGCTGCTTCAATTTGATGATGAGGTGATCGAACAAAGTTACCGAACATTTTGTGATAAATATGCCATCACACGTCCTGTTGTTGCATTTCATCCCGGTTTTGGCGGTTCATCCGATGCCAATTGGACCCTGGATGAATACATAGAACTGGTAAAAGTTGCCGAAAAAAATAGCGGTATTCAGGTAGTGATGACCTTTGGACCGGGTGAAGAGGAGCTGCGCAGAGAAGCGGTTGAAAAAGCTGCAGGGATGGATGTGATCTTTTATCAATCCCAAGGCGGGATCACGGCATTTGCTGCGCTGCTTGCATCGTTCAAACTGTTTGTCAGTACTTCGACAGGAACATATCATCTTGCGGCATTGGTGGGCACACCGACAATGACTTTTTTTGCAGACAGTTTATTTGCGTCTGTGAAAAGGTGGAAAGCTGTTAGTCGTGAAGCGATTCAGCATCCGTTTATGATTCCACAGGATAAAGTGGAACGTCAAAAGAAATATGATGAAGTCAAAAAGACATTAAAACAGTTGATAGACAATTAAATCCGGATGCTGCTTACTTTAGCAGTTCATCGTTATTTGCATGAGTCCATTTTCCTTGTTTTTTATCAATATATTGAAAGTACTCATTGGTAAAACTGCCTTGAACACAAACGTATCGATAAAATTTATAGTTAACCTTTTTACCTTCAAGTGCCATATTAAATGTTGTTGGCCCAGTTAAAGAATAGACACCGCCTTGCGTTCGTTTGTTTGCTATATTGTCAACAATGATTTCTATCGTTTCCTCTATAGCAGAGTTTCCTTTTTGGCTTGCAATAAAGTAGTTTGTGAAGTGTTGCTTATTTAACAAGATCAACTCGCGGTCTTCTGACTTGATTTGTCTTGAAATGGGCCAGACAAGATGCGCATCAATATCCATATAAATGCCACCAACTTTATTTAATACAAAAAGTCTCCATAAGTCTGCTTGTGCTGCTCCGTCATTTAGTTTCATATAAGCGTCTAAAAGATCTTTTGAAGCATGCTCTTTAAAAAAAGCCAATCTGTCTTCTGTGCTAACATATCTATATTCATAGCTAAGTGACATTAGACGATTGTATAGATAGTTAAGATATACAGGCAGGCTTACTTGATTTGTATAGTTTGTTTGCCATAATATTTTTGGTATTAGTGTTTGCTTTTTAGAAGAAATAAATGCTGCACTGTAAGTCGGAATAGTGAATCTTTTATTTGGAAAAAAAAAGTGGTATGGATAGCATAATGCTTTAAAAATATTACCAATAATTTTAGAAAAACGATTCGCAATGACTATGAGGAGTGACATATAAGCTCCTGATTGTGGTAGATACATATTTTACGTAAAATCCTCTTAAATTCAACCTCGCAACCGATTCAAGTTCAAGGTGCAATCCTAATTAGTGCAGTTGATGTACGATTATTACTTTACCGGAGTTACTGGTTAATGCTCAGAATGATAAAGGTTTTTTTCCCGCAGTTTCAGATATTTGACGGTTGTTCCGAGCCCCGCAAAAAAAGAGATAACAAATCCTTCAAACCCGCATTTCCAGCCGCCTTTGATCAGGTAGCTTTTGAAAAACATCGACTTGCCGCGCAAGATCGCTTTAGTGATGGAAGCACTCTTTTTTCCCTGATGATCATTGGCATAGATTTCCGAGTATTTTTGAATCTTATTCAAGAAGTCGGCGACACTGTAGAAAGAGAAGTGCATAATGGGATGGGAAAGTTTTTTAACCTGGAGTGATTTTTCATCTACCTTCTCATGTACCATGGCATCATCATAGTTTGTCATTGTACGGTTGTAGAGCCGGACGATCACTTCAGGGTACCATCCGCAGCATTTAATGTGTTTATCATGATAGTAGTTATCCCGTCTGACCTGATAGACACAGTTTGGATCCAGCGGCATACTCAAAAGTTCATCAACCAGTTCCGGGCTCATCGGCTCATCACTGTCAAGTGAAAAGATCCAGTCATTTTTTGCCAGGGTGGCGGCGTGCGCCTTGCTTTTGCCAAAGCCTAAAAAAGGCCCGTTATGGACCGTTACATTCTTAAAAGATTCGGCGATCGCAATCGTCTCATCGGTTGAGCCGTTATCGTAAATGGTGACATCATCAAACTTTTGCAGAGTGTTTAAACATTTTTCCAATGACAGTGCGGCATCTTTGGTGATCAGGACAATGGAGACGGCATTCATTTTTTGCCCTTGAGACGGCGTTTGAAGGTTTTGATCTTCTTGTTCTGTCGGTCGTAAAAGACCATTGACTCAGCAGTTTTTTCAGGATCGAGTCCGGCTTTGTCCGCATAGGCATTGGCGATCAGCGTCAAATCTTTTTCATCGGCCCAGAGTTTTGAGAGATTTCTCATCTTCTCCTCGTCGCTTAATGCGCCAAAACGCATACGGTTTATGTCAACCAGATCAAAGCGGTAGCGGCCATTGGACAGCTTTGTGATCAAAATATTGCCCGGTGAATAATCACGATGCAGGATTCCCTTTTGATGGACTTCTTGTGTAAACTCACCAAACTGTTGAAATATCTGATCATGATCGGGCCACGCCGGATCAAGCAGCGGTTCACGGATCGTAAAGTCATAATGTGTACGCAAAGCAAGAAAAAAACTCTCTTTAAGCAGGCCATTTTCGTGAAACTCTATATAGCCGATCGGTTCAGGTGTCGTAATGCCGAGTCCTTGCAGTTTCAGAGCATGGTCATAGGATTTTTTGGCTTTTGAATCACGCAGGTAGGCATAAACAACCTGATTGAGAGGGTTGGGGATACGGAAGGATTTAACAACAATTTCCAACTCGTCAACATGAATGACTTTGAGTTGGTTGCGTGCATCATGGATCAGTTCAGAGGGTTTTGAAAAATGCTCTTTGATACGGAGCAAAAAAGGTTCAAGATGCTTGTAGCGCTCATGGAGAATATATTTTGTTGACGTCATAGCCGTATCATACAGAGTTTTCGATAAAATTATTGTTATGAAAAAGAAGCTACTTGAACTCTGTTTATCCCCGGATCTTGGCGGTCTTGAACTCTATATGGTGCGTGCCGCCAAAGCGCTTGTTGACGATTTTGATGTGATCAGTGTGATCAATACGGATGGAAAACTTCAGCAGTATTATGAGAATACGGACCATCGTTATGAAGAGGTAGCGAAAAAAAGCAATCTCTTCATGTTTGGCGCAGCCAAAAAGATTGCAAAGATCATTGATGATAATGCCATCGATATCGTGCATCTGCACTGGACGAAAGATATTCCCGTTACAGTGATGGCAAAATTGCTCTCTAAAAAGAGACCAAAACTGGCACAGACGCGCAACATGACAATGACTCGTTTCAAAGATGATTTCTATCACCGCTTTTTGTACCGAAATATTGACCTGATGCTGCCGGTTACCCATCAGGTCGCCGATCAGATTGCGCGTTTTATCCCTGAAACGATACGTCCGAAAGTCGAAGTACTTTACATGGGATCGGATAAACCTGAAATATTAAATAGCGAAGCGATGCAGGCCTATAAAGATGAGTTGGATATTGAAACAGACGAATTCGTCATAGGGATGGTCGGACGGATAGAAGAGGCTAAGGGCCAATACCTTCTGATCGAAGCGGCGGAAGAATTAAAAGCAGAAGGTGCAGCAGTCAAAGTGATGATCGTTGGGCATGCGATGGAAGCGTCATATCAGGAACATCTACAGAAGATGATTGTTGATAAAGGACTTGAAGATGAGATCGTCTTTTTGGGATTTACCAAAAATCCGCATCGTTTTATGCAAGCCTGTGACGCCGTTGTCCTTGCAACGCCGTGTGAGACGTTCGGACTGGTGGTGATCGAGGCGATGCAGGTCGGTACGGCGGTTGTCGCTACCAATCAATGCGGTCCTTTAGAGATCATCGAAGATAAAAGATCGGGACTGCTGTTTGAAAATGCAAGCAGCAGGGATCTTGCCGACAAAATCAAGATGCTTTATGATGACCGAAATTTCTGTAGAACACTTGCTGAGAATGGCAAGGTAAGTGCATTGGAGCGTTTTTCCAACGAACAGCAGTTTCAAAAACTCTCGAAAATATTGCAAAACCTCTAAGGAGAAAACGATGCAGCAAAAGCGTGTAGCGGTGATCTGCCTTTCCAAAAATAATGGCGGAATGGAGCTGGCTGCAGTCAAGATTGCGTCGCTGCTTCATCCGCAGTGTCATGTCAGAGTAATCGCTCGGCATAACAGCTTTATCTCCGAAAAAGCGCGCAGCAGTGACCTGTCGGTAGAAGAGGTCGAATTCAGTTCAAATTTGAGCTTTTCGCTTATAACTCAGGTCAGAAAGATCATGAAAAGAGAAGTGATCAATAATGTTATTTTCCTAGGCGCTTCAGAATTGAAATCCCTCTATTTTGCATTTTTGGGATTGGATGTCAACCTGATAATCCGTCAGGGCACGTATAAAAAGAGTTCCAAAAAAGATCTTTTTCATAAACTGATTTACTCCAAGGTAACCTATTTTATTGCGAACTCCGCCTATATTATGGAGTCTGTCAAAAATGTTATCCCCCTGCCAAAAGAGACAAAGCTGAAGATTATCTATGCATCGTTTGATCATGAGGATGTTGTCCGCATTCCGAAGACGAATGAGGGCATCAGAATTATCCATACTGGCAGGATCACACCGGGAAAAGGACAGCTGGATGCTGTAAAAGCATGTGAAGCGTTATATAAGGCAGATAAAAATTTCAGATGTGATTTTTACGGTGATGTTGAGGATCAGGCCTACTATCAGGAGATAGAAGCATTTTTGGCGGCTTCAGAAGCGAAAGAAAATATTGTCTTTCATGGTTTTACGCACCATGTCAA
>DAOWOG010000307.1 GCA_030642185.1 Helicobacteraceae bacterium
AAAGAACTACTGGCCTATACCCGTCATCTTGGTATGGAGGCACTGGTAGAGATCCATGACAAGAGCGATCTGACGAAGGCCATCTTTGCCGGAACCGATATCATCGGGATCAACCACCGAAACCTCGAGACATTTGAAATGGATATGGAGCTCTGCTATAAACTGATCCCGCTCATTCCGAACGGCAAGATCATTGTCGCTGAGAGCGGTATCTACGAGCACGGTCAGTTGGAAGATATGAGTAAAGCAGGCGTTGACGCGTTTCTGGTTGGTGAATCGTTAATGCGTCAGGATGATGTAGAGAGTGCGTTACGTTGTTTGAAAACAGGTGAAGGTTGCCCTTCTTAGAAGGTTGTTTTTTGCATATCTGTTTACCTTGTTCCATCCTCTTCCGAGCTGGAATGCCTACGTAAAAGCCTTTAGCCAATCTTATACCATTGACTCGGATTATGTATGAATAATACACCCCAAAAGAGGACGCAGCTTATCAAAAAAACATTAAAAAAATGTTACAATAATGTACGTTTTTATGTAAAGGATTTATATGCAGGTTGTAAGTTTGACAGAAGCAAGAAATAATCTTAAAGCAGTTTTTGATGCAGTGTATCAAGATCATGAGGATGTTATCATTCACCGTAAAGGTAAAGAGAACGTTGTTATTATCCCTTTTGATGAGTATAACGCTATGAAAGAGACGCAGTATCTTCTTGGTTCAGAAAACAATAGAGAGAGATTGCTGCGTTCCTTGAGACATGCAAGAGAGGGGAAGAGTTCTGAGCGGAAACTCGTTGAATGAACCTGACATGGACAGATGAATCGTGGGATGAATATCTTTATTGGCAAACACATGATAGGAAAATACTAAAAAGGATAAATCTTCTTGTAAAAGACCTCAAACGTGATCCATTTGACGGTCTTGGAAAACCGGAACCTTTAAAGTATGAACTTGCCGGATGTTGGTCGAGACGTATTACGGATGAACACCGCCTGGTCTATGAAGTTGTTGAAAACAGTGTGGTTATTATCTCTTGCAGATTTCATTATTAGCACGCTCATCCGGCTCAATCCGGAAACGGGGCTAAAGTCCCGGCTCCGAAAAAGTGAAAATAGCGGACTTGACTATTTAATTAGTGGCGTAATACCTTAACCCAACAGCGTTTTAACACACGCGCTGATACGTTTACCGTCAGCTTGTCCGGCGAGCTCCTGACTGGCGGTTCCCATCACTTTTCCCATCTCTTTCATGGAAGTAGCTCCTACTTTTTCAATAATACTTTTAACAGCAGCTTCCAATGCATTATCGTCCAGTTGAACAGGAAGATACGGTTCATAGATCTTTATTTCTGCGATCTCTTTGTCGTACAGATCGTCACGTCCGGCATCTTTGTACTGTGATGCAGCGTCATTGCGTTGTTTGACCTGTTTTTGGATGATTTTGATCACGGCATCATCATCAAGCTCGATGCGCTCATCCACTTCGATCTGTTTCATAGCACTGCTTAAGAGACGCAAGGCATCACGGCGTTCTGTATCTTTGGCTTTCATTGCCACTTTTATATCGTTTATGATCTGATCTTTTAATGTCATAGTTGTCCTTTGGGAGTTCTCTGTATAAGTGGCCGAATTATAGCTAAATACATGCTGTGATTAGATACAATTTCGCACTTTAAATGAAGATATGGAATGACCAAAGAAGATTATCTTACAGCAATCGAGACGTTAAACAGATATGCCTACTATTATTATGTTTTGGATGATCCGATAACGACGGATGAGGTCTATGATATGCTCTATCATGAAGTCGTTGCGTTTGAAGCACTGTACCCTGAACTTATTGTAGACGATTCACCCACGCAGCGGGTGGGTGATACGCCTCTGGAAGGTTTTAAAAAAGCAGGGCATCTCAGTCGTATGTGGAGTCTGGAAGATATTTTTAATGATGCTGATCTCACCAAATGGCTTGAACGTGTCAATAAACTGGCAGAGAACGTCTCATTTTACTGCGAACCAAAATATGACGGAGCCAGCTTAAATCTGATTTATGATGACGGTAAATTTCTCAAGGCGATCACCCGTGGTGATGGGGTCATTGGCGAAGAGGTGACGCAAAACGCCCGCACCATCAATACGATTCCGCTGACGATTGATTACAAAGCACGCATTGAGATTCGCGGTGAAGTGGTGATCTTCAAAGAAGGATTTGAGCAGATCAACGAAGAACGCTCCCGTACAGGCGAAGCACTGTTTGCCAATCCTCGAAATGCTGCTGCCGGATCGCTGCGCCAGCTGGATTCTCGTATTACCGCCTCGCGCAACCTTGTCTTTTTACCGTATGGTATCGGAGAAAATACGCTCGATATCCCTCTGCTGCACAAACGGATGGAGTTTATTTATGAACTGGGTTTCAAGGCACCGCCAATGCGGCAAACGACAGAGGGTTTTGAAGAGATAGAATCATTCTATCAGGAGATGAAAGAAGAACGTGACGACTTTGCCATGATGCTTGACGGGATGGTTATTAAAGTCGATCAGGTTGAAGCACAGGAAGAGATGGGTTTCACGGTTAAAAATCCCCGCTGGTCGGTAGCCTATAAATTTCCGGCGGTTGAAAAGCTTACAACGGTAAAAGAAATTATTTTGCAAGTCGGCCGTACCGGTGTTGTAACACCGGTCGCTATTGTTGAACCGACAGATATCGAAGGGGTTGTCGTTGAACGTGCCACCTTGCATAACTTCGATGAAATCGAGCGTAAAGATATCCGTATCGGTGACAAAGTGATTATTTTACGCAGCGGTGATGTGATTCCAAAGATCATTAAAGTTTTGATTGACAGTAGAAGCAATGATGCCATCCCTGTTGAAATTCCTAGAAAATGTCCTAAATGTTTTAGTGAACTATTAATAGAAATTAGGCCGAAAACGAGAACACATCAAAAAAGAACATTAGTAAAATGCCAAAATTTACAGTGCCCCTCTATAGTTGTTAATTCAATTAAATATTTTG
>DAOWOG010000070.1 GCA_030642185.1 Helicobacteraceae bacterium
AAACCTGAAAAAATCAACATCGCCTCTTTTGGAAATATGCTTCCTCATGTCCACTGGCATATTATGGCACGTTTTAAAGAGGATAGTTATTTCCCTGAACCGATGTGGGGTCCAAAGCAAAGAGATGCCTCACTGACACTTCCATCGTATGATAAATTTATAGTGTTATTAGAAGAACGTTTGAAATAAAGACAGATTAGTGAGCAGATACCTGGCCAGGAGTTAAGGATATATTTTGAGACGAAGTCTCGCGTGATGCGAGATGTAACGTCCTAGTCTCTGTGTGAACGGTTCCGATTACGATTACTGCTGCTGTTGTGTCTACGATTACCGCCACTGCTGTGTCTGCGATTTCTTCCGCCGCCTCGGTTCCCGCCACCGCGATTATTGCGTTCCAGACTTTGAAGTATTTTTTCAAGACGTTGCGGAGCAATACCGATGGTGTTTGGTCCTTTTACAGAGGTACGATCCATCAGAAGTGAGATCAGCTTATACGCGATCTGTGCCTGATCATAGTCTTCATTGAGTGCATCGAGAACCGTATGCGCTTCATCATAAACAGTCTGGCCTTCAATGTCGGCGATCATTTTATTCATCTGTGATGCTTTAACATCTCTTTTGCTTGGAATGTAGGCATGCTCCATTGTCGTACCGACTTTGGATTTAATACGCTGTAGTTCTTTAAACTCAATCGGTGTCACAAGTGTAATTGCTTTGCCCTTTTGTCCTGCACGTCCTGTACGGCCGATACGGTGGACATATGATTCCGGATCAAACGGGATATGGAAGTTAAAGACATGGCTGACATCGTCGATATGGATTCCGCGTGCTGCGACATCGGTGGCAACCAGGACGTCAATGGCATTGTCTTTTATGCCTCGAATAACTGATTCACGTTGACGCTGTTCCATGTCACCATGAAGGCCTTTTGCATTGTAGCCGACAGCAGAAAGGACATTTGAAAGACGGTCCACTTCTCGTTTGGTGCGGCAAAATACAATAACTTTGCTGGTCTCTTCCGCATCGAGAAGGCGAATGATCGCATCGTCACGTTCATTTTCATCGATCACATAGTATTGTTGAGCGATATCCTGATTGGTTGCTTCACCTTTGGTAATAGAGATAAATGCAGGGTCGACCAGGATACGTTTGGCAAGCTCTTTGATCGGTTGAGGCATCGTCGCAGAGAAGAGCAGTGTTTGGCGCTCCTGCGGAAGATAGGTGAATATCTCATTGATATCATCCAAAAAGCCCATATCGAGCATCTCATCGGCTTCATCCAAAATAACGGTAGACGGGGTGAAATTAGGCAGCATATCGCGGCTGAGAATATCCATCAGACGTCCCGGTGTTGCGACTACGATCTGCGCTCCCCGCTCAATCAGACCGATTTGACGTCCGTAAGAGCTGCCGCCGTATACAGTAACAGTACGTACACCAAGTTTCTTCCCATATTTGAAAAGTTCATCACTTACCTGGTTTGCGAGCTCGCGTGTCGGCGTAATGACCAGGACTTCAACACCGTCGTTAAGTGTCATGTTGTTAATGACAGGCAGACCAAAAGCGGCAGTTTTTCCGGTACCGGTATGGGCCTGACCAACGACATCACGGCCTTCCATGATAATCGGAATAGCCTGAGACTGGATAGGACTCGGCATTTTAAAACCGGCATAACGGATACTTTGCATAATTTCACGTTTAAGACCAAACTCCTCAAATGTAGGCAGGTCCTCTGGTGTAGTTGCGTTCTCTTGCGTGTTTGTATTTTCTTCGTTCATTGATTTCCTTGGAAGAATGGATACCTTTTCAAGTCAGTGTGGTTTTGTTTAAAACCGCGTTAGCGCACCTCAAAAAATTCATATTTGTTTCAAAATTTTTAGAGGTGCACTTTAATGTGTTAAGGTATTCAATTTAAATTTTTGGAATTATAGCGAAAATTAATAGAATTAATAGTAAATATAAATTTCTTTAATTTAAAATGAATGAATTTTTAGCTAAATGTTTCTCATATTAGCGCACCGATTAGATATTTAAAACTTTGAATCCTTAATCAGTACGGCAATATATTGATTTAGGGCTACTTCTTAACCTCTTTACGATAAAATAATTTCTACTATTTTGAGGGTTTTTCAAGAATGATAATCAAAAAAATGATATTAGCCGGTATGACGGCGATTATACTTATGACAGGATGCACGAAAGAGGTAGATGAATATAATCAACCCGCAGCCTATTGGTATAAAAAAATGATCGAGTATATTTCCAAGGGAGATCTGGAAAAAGCAGATAACTACTACAGTTCCCTGCAAAGCGAACATATTGGCTCACCGCTTCTTCCTGAAGCAACGATCATTATGGCGATAGCGCATCTTCAAGTTGAAGAGTATCTGCTGGCAGAGCATTTTATCAACGAATATGTAAAGCGTTACGCCTCATTAAATGAGCGTGAACATGCAGAATTCCTGAAAGTCAAAGCCAAATATATGGCCCTTCCTAACCCGCGTCGTGATCAGGGACTGATTGCAGACGCCATTAAGGAGGGTGAGGCTTTTAAACGCAATTATCCGAACTCAAGCAACTATCCGATTGTCGATACGATGGTGACACGTCTTTATCTCTCTCAGGCAGCACTCAATGAATCGATTGCAGAACTTTATGAGCGTCTGGATAAACCCAAAGCTTCAGCCTATTATCGTGCAATCAAACCGCAGCCGTGGATTGACTGGGATAAGGTTGAACCGGCAGATGTCGTCTGGTATCGCAAGATGTTTGAAGGTGACGGCACCGGAAGCTGGTATGCTTTTATCCTTCCCGACACACAAAGTGTTGTATCGCGTCATTCCCATCCTGATCTGGACGCATCGGAAAATGTGATCGACAAGATGGAAACGTATGAACAAGAAGAGTTGCGTCAGCAGGAAATGACCAACCCCAGACCTGACGGCCCTTTATAGAGGTGCCCTAAAGAGCAATGCTGAAACAATAAAATTACTTTAGGACAAACAACCAATGCAATTAGAAAATTATGATACTTTCCCGGTAGATTTACCGATTATTGTTGAAGATGAACTTTTTTTATACCCTTTTATGATTTCACCGCTTTTTCTCAGTGATGAGATCAATATCGCCGCAGCTTCCTATGCAATCGAAAATGATTCACTTGTCATTGTCTGCCCGAGCAAACCGAATTTTGAAGGTGAACGCACTTTTGACGGGATTTATGACACGGGCGTGATCGGTTCTATTATGCGCAAAGTGGCACTGCCGGATGGCCGTGTCAAGGTGTTGTTTCAAGGATTGGCTCGCGGTCGTGTTCTTGAAAAGAGAGGTGAAAATCCACTGCAGGCATATGTCGATACGATTGAAACCAAAACATTTAATACGTTAAAAATGGATGCGCTCTTGGAAGTCGTTCGCGAAAAGGTACGTATTCTGGCGCAGGTAAGCAATTATTTCCCACCGGATCTTTTGCGTACCATTGAAGAAAACCATGAATATGACCGTATCGCCGATCTGATCTGCAGCTCGATCAAATTGAAAAAAGAGCAAGCGTATAAACTGTTTATTGAAGAAGATATCGAAAAACGTTTTTTGATGCTGATCGATTATATTATTGACGAGATAGAAGCCAATAAATTGCAAAAAGAGATCCGTTCCAAGGTAAACTCCAAGATGGAACAGATCAACAAGGAGTATTTTCTTAAAGAGCAGCTGAAGCAGATTCAGCGTGAACTCGGCGTGGATACCCAGCGAGAAGAGGAAATTGAAGAGTACCGTCAAAAGCTCGAAAAAGTTAAAGACAGCATGCATGAGGATGCCCATAAAGAGATATCCAAACAGATAGAGCGATTTGCACGACTGCATCCTGATTCCGGAGATGCCGGGATGATTCAGAGCTACCTCGAATGGGTACTGGAAATACCATACGGAAAAATGGCAAAAAAAGAGCTCAAAATCAAGGACGTTGAAAATCAGCTTGACAGTGACCATTTCTCACTTGAAAAACCCAAAGCACGTATTGCCGAGTTTTTCTCCGTCAGAGAACTGATGGAACTTCGCGGTATCAAACCCAAAGAGGGAAGCGGAGCGATTTTATGTTTTGCAGGCCCTCCCGGTGTCGGTAAAACTTCATTGGCCAACTCCATTGCAACAGCACTGAAACGTCCGTTGATCCGTATCGCTTTAGGGGGACTTGAAGATGTCAATGAACTTCGCGGACACCGACGAACATATATCGGTGCTATGCCCGGCCGTATTGTCCAGGGACTTATCGATGCAAAAAAAATGAATCCGGTTATTGTCCTGGATGAGATAGACAAGGTAGCACAATCGCACCGGGGAGATCCGACAGCGGTACTGCTTGAGATCCTTGATCCGGAACAAAACAGCAGTTTCAGAGACTACTACCTCAATTTTAACATTGATCTGAGCAATGTGATCTTCATAGCTACCGCCAATGATGTGGGACGTATACCGCCTGCTCTTCGTGACAGAATGGAATTTATCGGTGTCAGCAGTTATACGCCGCAGGAAAAATTTGAGATAGCCAAACGGTATCTTCTGCCGCAGGAGCTGAAAAAACATGGTCTGAAAGCGGCGGAGCTCTCTTTTTCAAAACCGGCACTCAAAGAGTTGATACACAGTTATACCCGTGAAGCCGGAGTGCGCAACCTGCGACGGCGTATTGCCGATGTTGTCCGAAAAACTGCCAAACGCATCCTGGAAAACCCTGAAGTGCAGAAGGTCTCCGTATCCATCAAGAATCTCGATGACTTTCTGGATAAAAAAGTTTTCGAAATTGATAAAACGGATACAGTTGATAAACTGGGTGTCGTCAATGGACTGGCCTGGACTGCGGTAGGGGGCGATGTTCTTAAGATTGAGACCATACGTATCCGAGGCAAAGGTGCGATGCAGTTGACAGGAAGTCTCGGCGAGGTAATGAAGGAGTCGGCAAGAATTGCAATGAGTGTCGTTAAAACACTTATCGATGAGAAAAAAATCACTGTCGATCATGCCATTATCCCTAAAACATTTAAAGAAAAAGAGGAAGATATTACGATTGATGCAAGTGAAGTCTACAAGCGGTATGATCTGCATATTCATGTTCCTGACGGTGCAACGCCGAAGGACGGTCCGAGTGCCGGTCTTGCCATGGCAACTGCGATCGCTTCCATCTTGAGCAATAAAAAGGTTCATGCCGGTTTTGCAATGACGGGAGAACTCTCACTCAGTGGAGATGCGCTGCCGATCGGAGGGCTTAAAGAGAAGTTGATCGCAGCGCATAAAGCAGGAATGCATACGGTATTGATCCCCAGAAAAAACTATGAACGTGATCTTGAAGATATTCCTGATGAGGTCAAAGAGGCGGTGAGTATCATTCCGGTAGAGCGCATCGAAGAGGTGATGAAGAGGTTATTGATCGAAAAGTAGATAGGCTATAGGTGCCCTTAATACTTTACAACAGGAGATGCAATGCAGCTGCCATTAACGTTTGAAAGCATAATATTGATAGTAATGTCAGTTTTTATGTTGACAACGCTTTTCATGGCAGTATTCATCATTCGGCTAAAAAACAGAGCCATGACAGAAGCACGTGAAACATTTGAAAATGAACTGCTGAAACACTCCGACCAACTGCAATCAACCGAGCAGAAAGCGGCACGCTACAGACAAAGTTATGATCTTATTCTCGATGAAAAGAACGTATTAGAGCGTGATTATGCTGTACTGCATACCCGCTTTGAAGTTTCAGAACACAGTTTTTCCGAAAAATTAAAACTGCTGAGTGATGCCAAAGAGAATCTGAAAATCCAATTTGAAAACCTGGCCAATGAGATCCTTGAAAAGAAGAGCCGGAACTTCAGTGAACAGAGTCAAAAAGGGCTGGACCTTCTCTTAAAACCTTTTCGTGAGCAGATCAGTCAATTCGCCAAAATTTCACAGGAACATTTTATAGAAGAGTCGAAAGAACGCTATCTGCTTAAAGATGAAATTCTTCGTCTCAAGTCACTCAACGAACGTATTTCAGAAGACGCTGTCAATCTCACGAATGCTCTCAAGGGTGATAATAAAACTCAGGGAAACTGGGGTGAAATTGTTTTGGAACGTATCCTGGAATCGTCCGGTCTGCGTCTGGGCCATGAGTATGAGGTTCAGGGCAGCTTCAAAAGTGAATCGGGCAGGATGCTGCGTCCGGATGTCATCATTCATCTGCCTCAGGAAAAAGATATCATTGTCGATTCAAAAGTATCCCTCGTGGCGTATGAGACGTTTATGTCAGCGGATGCCCCAGAGGATAAAACACGTGCATTAAAACAGCATATTGCCTCTATCAATGCGCATATCAAAGGATTGAGTGACAAACGTTATGAGAAGCTTGAAGGTGTCAGAACATTGGACTTTGTTCTTCTTTTTATGCCGATCGAAGGGGCATATCTGCTGGCACTTGAACAGGATGACAGCTTTTCCATGAAGGCATATGAGTCCAATATCATGATCGTCAGTCCATCAACACTGATGGTCACGCTGAGAACCATAGAATATATCTGG
>DAOWOG010000170.1 GCA_030642185.1 Helicobacteraceae bacterium
GCCAAAGCATTGGCGTTAAGTGCCGGGTCGATGGAACTCTCGTTTTTTCATCCTTCGGTTGAGTCGATTCTTGAGATGGGCAAAGCTATCGCTTTGGCGGATATTGACATTAACCGTTGTTCGGAGGGGATGCAGATCGATCTTGGCAGTTATGATGCCGTAGTTGATGCATCGAATGCAAGTGAGCTTTCAATGCTGACGGCTTTGCCTGCACTGTGTATTGATCTCAAAGCAGAGAGTAGTGTCTCTGCACTGAGACAGCGCTGCAATGAACTTTCAGCAGCCTATACCGGTTATGAAGCTATGCTCAAGAATCTGGTACAGAGTGCCTATAACTATTACAAGGAAGAAGTATGAATCCGCATGATTTAGATGATCTAAAAGCAGAATTTGACAAATTTGTTCGTGAAGAGTGTGTGACAGAGGACGGTTCATGCGATACCCAGGATCAAAAGCCTGATCAGGGTGACGAAGTCGATAATGAGCCGGTTCCGGCATTTGTGGATGATATAGCCGATAGACTGCTTGCTCCTTCCATCAGCGGTGTCTATCTTTCCCGTGTCGATATCAAACGTGCTGCGGAGGCCATTGACGAGTCTCTGCCGATCAAAGAGCGCAGCAAGATGATCAAGGCGCTGTTTCGCCATACAACGACACGTGAATACCTTCGTACCGCGTTCGATGAGTTCAACAAACACATCAATGGCCGAATTTTGATCTATCAGGACCTGTTGCATATATTTTTGCCATGGTTAATCCTTACTTGGCAATTTGTGCAGAGTGTGGGTGTTCAGCACCTGCATAAATTTTGAGTTTTTTCAACATTGCACGGCCAAGCTTCGTTTTTGGAAGCATACCGCGTGTTGCGAGTTTGAACAGTTTTTCCGGATTGTTCTCCAGCAAGTCCATCATCTTGACACTTTTTGTACTACCGAAGTAACCACTGTGCGAGAAATACTCTTTGTCGGCAATTTTACCGGCACCTTTAAAGACAACTTTTGACGCGTTAACGATTACCACGTAATCACCACAGTCAATGTTTGGCGTAAAATACGGCTTGTCTTTACCACGAAGACGCGTAGCGACCTCAGTGATAAGACGACCGAAAGTTTTTCCTTCTGCATCGATCAGAATCCACTTCTGCTCGATCTGCTCAGGTGTTGCAATTTTTGTAAATTTCATACTTGCACCCTTCCTTCATCTAAAATATAGTGGCGCAATTATACTTTTAAAAACTTATATAGCACTTAAATTAAGAATTTTATAAGAACTTTTGCTTCCTTGCTTTAGAACACTTTAAGCGACCAAAAGCTATCCTGCACGTTATTTTTAAAGGACAACTATGTTTCAACGTTTCTATGGTGTATTATTCGCCTTCATTCTCCTCTTCAGTGCACAATCCGCACTCACTGCTGCTGATAACAGTTCAGCCCTTACACGGATACAGGAAAAAGGTCAGCTTGTACTGGGTACTTCCGGCAATATGCCCCCAATGACCCGCCAGCTTAAAAGCGGTGACGTTGTTGGATTTGACATCGACCTGGCAGAAACAATGGCAGCTGCCATGGGTGTCAAGCTTGTTATTAAAGTTTTGCCGTTTGAAGGATTGACAACAGCACTTAAAGATAACAAAGTGGATGTTGTAATCTCAAATATGACGATGAACCCTAAACGCAATATGGAGGTTGCTTTTGTCGGCCCATACCTGACATCAGGCAAATGTCTTATCACCAAAGAAGCAGCACTCGCCAGCGCAAGCAAAGCCAGTGAAGTTGATGCCAAACAAAAAAGAATCGCCGTTATGAAGGGCTCAACCAGTGAAGTATTTGCCAATACATTGATGAAAAACAGCATCATCATTCCGGTAGCAAATGACACGTTGGGAACTGACCTTGTCATCAAAGGAAAGGCTGACGCTTTTTTATCTGAGATGCCGATCTGTCAAGCGATTTTAAATTCACGCCCTCAAGACGGATTTGTCGCGATCTCATCAAATCTGACGTATGAACCGATCGGTATTGCACTGCCCGGCAACGATGCACACTTCATCAACTGGACAGAAAACTTTCTTGTCCGTATGAATGCAACAGGTTTTCTCCAGGTTCTTGGTAAAAAGTGGATGGGTCAAATCGTTCAGTAACTATCGCACTGTCTACAGCGTTCCACTCATTGCGGATCAAATTCGCAATGATCCCGGAAAGAATTTTTAAACCTCTACAAACTTTATATCTTCTTCAAGCAGATAACACAGATACCCTTCTACCTTTTCACCGGTAATCTCAGCAATCGCTTTTTTATAAAAACCGACCTGTTTACTGTATGCAGCACTATCATGCATCGCACTTTTATAGTCGATAATCACCCATCTGTCCGTTTTTTGGACAAGCAGGTCAATATAACGAAGCTCTCCCTGATAGCTGAGCGGTTTCTCTCTGTACAACTGACCCTCGGTAAGATCACTGAATTGTTGACTTTCCAAAAGCATCACTATACGTGCTTGAATTGAAAATAGTGCCGGACTGTCCAAAACCGCACCAAAGCGGTTTTGAGTACCTATTAACGCTTGTTCGAGCGAATTATAATCAAAATGTTCCATCATCTCGAGAGTATAATGCAGCGCCAATCCGTACTGTATGGCGTGATGATCCGTCTCCTGCTTTTTTTCAGCACTGAGCAGATCACTCTGTGTTCCATAGAAAAGGGCCTTATAAGGAAGACTGTTTTCAGAAGTTCTTTCCACCTGTCTCTTTTCCTTAGCCTGAAGTTCACCCCTTTGCTGCTCGGCAAGCGAGAGCATTTCAAACTTGCTCCCCTTACTTTTCTGGATCACAAACAGACTCTCTTTCGCCCGTGTGAAAGCGACATAGAGGGCATTAAGCGCGTCTTGTGCAGAGAGTATTTTCTCTTTGGAAATTGCAGCAGCATAGTCTGCATCCAGCAGATCCCTGTTTTTCATCCTTAAAAAGATATGCTGCAGCCGAATCCCTTCATATTCGTAAATAATCGGACTACTGTCACTTGCCGCTCTGCCAAGCCTGTCAAGTACGATTACATGATCAAACTCCAGCCCTTTTGATTTATGTACGGTCAAGACCCGAACTCCATTCAAGTCCGCTTTTGCTGCTGCCGTGTCAAGACGTTCATACTCAAACAGAAACTGCTCGATATCCTGATAGACGGAGAGCTGTTCAAGAAAACGCAGCAGATTGAAATCACCGTTATAAAGATGATACGCTTCAATGATCTTTTTGATTTCACCGGCAAGATCAGGCGAATCAAGATCACAACGCTGAAGGGATGCCGGTTTCACTTCGATCAGAGCAAAAAAGTTGCGGGCATAAATCGCTTCATTAAAATAGCAGTATTTGAGGTACTCGATAAGTGCACGAATATTTTTCTGACTGATAAGCTTTGAAGTTGTCTCCGTAACGACTTCGATACCGCTGCTTCGAAGATGCTCTTCCACGGCTAAGCCGTCTGCATTGGTCGCCGTGAGAATGGCAATATCATTAGCAGACATTCCTACTCCGAGAAGCGCTTCAATTTTCCGTCTCATCGACTCTAAAAGTTCGTCATTGTTTATGACCTCGATATATCCATCATCCGTCCCATCTTTGGATAATTGTGCTTCATATCGATCCATTTTATCGATAAAAATATCATTGACGAACTCAACAATATTTTTACAACTTCGGTAATTGGTACGCAATTGATCGACCTGTATACCGTAAAGATCAGTGACAGCATGAAACAGTTCTTTGGTCCCACCGCGAAAACGATAAATAGACTGTTTGATATCACCGACCAGAAAAAGAGAACCATGCTCGTGAACACCCATGCCGGCAACGATCTCTTCGATCATAGGACGTAAAATATCAAATTGTATTATGGAGGTATCCTGAAACTCATCAAGCAGAAGATGCGAAATACGGCTGTCAAGCCTAAAATAGAGAAACTCACTGTCAATGCGCTCTTTTAACAGATAAAAGACCAGGGCCGTAATATCATTGAAACTCAGCTCTCCATCCTCTTTTGCCAGCATATTTTTGGCTTCGACATAGGTATCAAGCAGAGCAAAAAGTTCACTCAGAAGATAATTCTCCTTGGCTTTCATGTAAGCCGTAACGGCCTCTTTGATACGCTCAAGCAAAACGTCCATCTCAGGCGTAAAATACTTTTTATAATCCCAATACTTCAGTGTCGGTTTGCCCAGCCATGTTTTGCTGATCAGTGACTCGACCGTATCAACCTCCATCGCTGCTTTTCCCCGCTTCGATACATCACTTGCATCAATCAGGGCCTTGAGTTCCTGATGAGCACGCATCGCTTCTGCTTCATAGGGAATATAAGGTGCTTGAGAGAAGCTCAAATGCTTCAACTCTTTGCTTTTGGCATAGAGCTCATCCAAAAAAGAAAAGATGTCAGATAGCCGTTTCGATGCCATCAACGAAAGGTTGATCAATGACTCCTCTTTACCCTGGATATCAAC
>DAOWOG010000353.1 GCA_030642185.1 Helicobacteraceae bacterium
CTACAATCTAGGCGATTCCATCAAAGAGTCCAAGCCGGCCGGATTGCAAAGTACCTTCAATAAAGATTGGGAAACCATCTATCCCTATCTGACCAAACTGCCGGGAAAAGCCAAAAAGAGCTGGTTCGGGTTTGATCATTTTTATTCGGATGCGGCCTTTAACACACTTGTCGAAATCATGTCCAAACGCTCTGTCAAAAAGCTGCTTGATGTCGGCGGAAATACCGGAAAATGGACGATGGCTATCACACAGGCCTCCCCTGAAACGGAAGTCACCATCCTCGATCATCAGCCTCAGATCAATGAAGCCTTCAAAGCGGCCGAAAAAGCGGGTGTCAAAGATCGCGTCCATGGTGTAGCGATGGATCTTCTCGACCATACCATCCCTTTTCCTACCGGCTTTGACGTGGTCTGGATGAGTCAGTTTCTGGACTGTTTTCCGCCGGAGGACATCATAAACTTGCTCAAACGTGCAAAAGCGGCACTCAATGAAGACGGACGGGTACATATCATCGAGCCCTACTGGGATCGCCAGCAGCATGAGATCGGTGCGTATGTTTTAATTAACACTTCCCCCTACTTCACCGCTCTCGCAAACGGAACAAGCAAAATGTACAGTGCCAAAGATATGCATGAATATATGGATGCCGCCGGTCTGGAAGTCGATGAAGAGATCGATAACTTAGGGTTTGGTCATACAATGACCATCTGTAAGAAGAAGTCGTAATCCGGGAGGATTACAAAATAGCTGTCAAAAACTAGCTGTTTTTCTGCTCATTGATATAATTGCAAAGTGATTCAGCCGTAGCAAAAATCGTCTCTGCATCTGCAATATTGCTGATTTTAACACTATACTCTTTCTCAACCACCAGTGTCAGTTCAATCGCATCAACGGAGTCCAATCCAAGACCATCTTCGCCAAAAAGCGGATCAGTATCAGCTATCTCGTCTGCTTCAATATCTTCCAGATTTAATCCTGCGATAATTTTCTCTTAAAAATCCTGTGTTGTTACCATTTTATGTCAACCTGTACTTTAATATTTGAAAGTGTAGCATAGCAATGGTGAGGTTTATGTAAAGACCTTGCTAAATCGACCTCTTCAATGCGAAGTGCAATCTGCATCTTACCTATTTGATTTCAACAGTACTTTTTGTTATTAAATACGCCAAAAATGATAATAATTTTCATGTTAAACACTACTAAAAGCCAAAATATTCTTAAAAAATACTGGAAGGCACTTCTATTTTCCAGAGGTGCCTGTTTTTGTTTGGCGTCAGTTTCTTTTTCCGTTTCCACCACCGTTTCCGGTACTGTTTTGCGGATAATCTGCAGCTGTTTTACAGTACTCATCGCCCAGTGCACAGCAACCATCGCTGATACCCATATTTTTAAGTGCCCCGTCAAATGCCCAGTAATGCGTATAACTGCCGTCTCTTAAAAAGTTAAATGTTGCAGTCAGGTCTTCAACCCCTTCAGCGATCTCAATATCCTCATCCAGATCATTGATATCCGTCACTTCCACCATACAACCGACTTCATAAGCATCCTGAAGTGACTGGCTGCCTTTAAGATAAAGTGCATCGTAAAGGTCCTGGATAGCTTGGATGCCATAGCGTCCCGGCTCAAAAGCACGCAGTTCTGCTTCAGAATACGCTTCGGTATAGTCAACCAGATTGGTAATATTGATATCGTATTTCTGGATTAAATCTTCTACCGCCTGCTGATGCTTTGTCTCGGAATTGGTCGGTATATTGTAAAGCACATTTGCCGGAAAATCTTCATTAAGTGCCAGATAGATATCTTTGGCCAGTTTCTCTTCATTCCACATATAGGCTAATGTATATTTTTGTTCATCCGTAAGCCCCATTGAGTCTGTTGAAGACGAAGATGAACTGCTTGAACTCAAAGAGGATGAGCTGATCTCTTCTTGAGAAGATGTTGAACTCGAACTGCTGCTTGATGAACTTTGCCCATTATCATTGTCCTGTCCATGCTGATGCTGCTGTCCGCCACTGCTTGAACTCGAAGATGACAATGAAGCGATTTCTTCAATGGCTTGTTCAATTTCCTCTGCTTTTTCCTCACTGATCGTCTCAATAGTCAATTCATTCTCTACAAGTTCCTGTTCCAGTGTTTCGGCACTTTCATCAGACGCTTTATACGCTTCTATACGATTTTGAAGTTTTTCCTGAATCTGTTCCATCTGTGCAAGCGTAAGGCGGGAAGGTTCGGTAATACCGTTTTCGATACAATATTTGTAGACCTCATCACTCAGTGCCGCTACTGTTTTATTGGTACTCGAAGTTGCATTAAAAATTTCCTCATCGCTCAACCCGAAAGATTTCAAAAAGTTATGGAGTTCCGGCTCCTGCGCCATTGAACTGACGATGGTTGCAACGCTGCCTGTCTTTGACTGAAGTGTCAATCCATTTGTATCGATATCACCTGCATCAACCATATTGTTATGGTTCATGTCCATATAACCGCCGCTGCTTTTTACCGGATAAGCCGGAGATGTTTTAAAACGGTAGCGTCCATTGCCAATCTCTTCTGCATGCTGGGCATTGGCATCAACTACTGTTGCATATATAATCGGTCCGCGCTCAACGGTGATTTCCGTACCGCTATCTGCTGCGCTCACTGCTGCTACAGTAGATGAACCGCTGTTGCACCCGCTCACAAG
>DAOWOG010000065.1 GCA_030642185.1 Helicobacteraceae bacterium
ATTTTTTTGAAGATGATAACACCGTTGGTTCCGCCGAATCCAAACGAGTTACTTATCACAACATTAGGATCAGCTTTACGAGCTGAATTTGGAACAATATCCAGATCACAATTCTCATCAGGATTTTCATAATTTATCGTTGGCGGGATAATACCTTCATGCATTGCCATAATACTGACGACCGCCTCAATTCCGCCGGCAGCACCCAGACAGTGTCCAACCTGCCCTTTGATCGAACTTATCGGAGGACAGTTCTCCTTGCCGCCGAAAAGTTCTTTCAAAGCTGCTGTTTCATTCTTGTCATTGATCGGTGTACTGGTACCGTGTGCGTTGACATAATCTATTTTCGGCTCACCTGCCATTTTATAGGCTGCCTTCATAGCACGAAACGGGCCATCCTGGCTTGGTGTTGTAATATGGTTCGCATCACCGCTTTCACCGAAACCGATTAACTCGGCATACATTTTTGCACCGCGAGCCTTGGCACTTTCATACTCTTCAAGGACCAGTGCCGCTGCACCTTCACCCATAACAAAGCCGTCACGCTCCGCATCAAAAGGACGCGATGCATGTTTTGGATCATCATTACGGGTGGAAAGTGCTTTCATCGAAGCGAATCCGCCGACACCGACACCGCTGATAGCTGATTCTGCTGCAACGACCAGCATCTGATCAGCCCC
Source organism: Helicobacteraceae bacterium (assembly GCA_030642185.1). Classification (GTDB taxonomy): domain Bacteria; phylum Campylobacterota; class Campylobacteria; order Campylobacterales; family Sulfurimonadaceae; genus 4484-230. The sequence goes on from DAOWOG010000065.1 coordinate 681, forward strand.
GTTAGTCATGATCGTTTTTGCTGCTTCGGACACAGCATGTGTTCCGGCTGCACAGGCAGTCACTGCAGAGAGGTTTGGACCTTTGATACCGTGTGCAATCGTCACAAAACCGCCCAGCATATTAACAAGGGCACCCGGAATGAAAAACGGGGAGATACGACGCGGACCGCGATTAGCCAGGATAATAGAGTTTTTCTCGATAGACGGCAAACCGCCGATACCGGATGCTGCACTGATACCGAAACGCTCTTTATCCATATCGGCATTAAAATTTGCATCCGCCATCGCTTCCTTCGCAGCCTTAAGGCCAAGATGAATAAAGCGGTCGGCTTTTTTCACCTCTTTTGGCGCCATAACCGTTACAGGGTCAAAATCTTTAACTTCTCCTGCAATCGTTACGGATTGTCCGACCGTATCGAAAAGACTGATCTGATCGATACCGCATACACCATCACAAATTGCCTTGAAAGCGCTCTCTTTGTCATTTCCTACAGCATTGATCATTCCCATACCGGTAACAACTATTCTTTTCACATTTTCTCCTATGATCACTGTTCTTGGATTTTGGCTTTTTTAATTAAACATATTGAATGTGGTGAAAGCAAAAATCTAAAAAAAGTTTAAATTAAAAAGGGTTAAAAAACCCTTTCTTTATGCGTTACTTTCGATGTAGCTAACTACGTCTTTAACTGTCTGAATCTTCTCTGCTTCATCATCAGGGATTTCAATATCAAACTTCTCTTCAAGTGCCATAACCAATTCAACAACGTCAAGGCTGTCAGCGCCTAGATCCTCTACGAATTTTGCATCTTCTTTTACCTCGTCCGGGTTAACGCTGAGTTGTTCAACTACTACTTCTTTGATGTCGTCCAATAATGCCATTATAGCTCCTCTTTTATAGAATAAATTTGCAAAGTATAACATACTTTGCTTAATTAATATACGCGATTGCAGATTGTGCAATCAGTGTGATTAAAACGAGATAAATACGTTTTATGCCATGTTCATCCCGCCATTGACTTTGAGTGTTTCTCCCGTGATATAACTGGAATGGTCTGAAAGCAGGAATGCTGTTGCTTCCGCCACCTCTTGAGGATTTCCAAAACGTCCCATCGGGATCTTGGACGTAAACGCATCCTTGATTTCATCACTCAGCTCATTCGTCATATCCGTAGCGATAAAACCCGGGGTAATTGTATTGTAGCGGATGCCGCTTGATGCCGCTTCAATGGCAAAACTTTTTGTCATCGCGATGACACCGCCTTTAGATGCGGCATAATTGGTCTGTCCTGCATTGCCGGTTTCGCCGACGATCGAAGCAATGTTGACCACTGAGCCGAATTTTTTCTTGCGCATTGCCTTCATCGATTCGCGACAACCGATAAACGCCGATGCCAGATTGGCATTGATAACACTCATAAAGTCATCGATCTTCATGCGCATTGCCAGTTTGTCATTGGTAATACCTGCATTATTGACCAGATATGACAGTTCCCCGTCAGCGGCGACAATTGATTTGATTCCATTTGTAAACGCCGCTTCGTCACTGACATCAAAACCGATCACTTCCGCCTCGCCGCCGCTTGAAAGGATATCTGCCTTGACCGCTTCCGCAGCATCTGCTCCGCTGCGGTAATTTATCCATACTTTCAGACCGTATCCGGCCAATACTTTTGCTATCTCCGCACCGATACCCCGGCTGGAACCTGTCACCAGTACATTTTTTCCGCTAAATCGCATATTTCTCCTTCTCTGTAAATGCTTCGTTTAAACCAGTGGATGATCCATCTCTGTCGGAATATCCAGCTCCATTAGTTTCAAGACGGTCGGTGCGATATTGTTCAGCCCTCCGGCTTCCACTTTGGAAACACCGTCAGCCATCACAAAACACCAGACTTTTCCAACGGTATGATTGGTCAGAACATTACCGTTTTCATCACGCATCTCTTCACAATTGCCATGATCGGAAGTCAGTACAAGTGCATAATCCTGCTCTTTCGCTTTGGCAACGATACGACCGAGTTCATGATCAACTGTTTCGACCGCCTGTATCGCCGCATCAAGGACACCGGTATGACCGACCATATCACCGTTGGCAAAATTGACGACGATAAAATCATACGCTTCATCCATCGCTTTAAGCACTGCATCACCCACTTCTGCAGCACTCATTTCAGGCTGCATATCATAAGTCCTGACTTTTGGACTCGGGATCAGCACCCGGCTTTCATTGCTATAAGGCTCATCAATCCCGCCATTTAAAAAGAAAGTCACATGGGCATATTTTTCTGTTTCCGCCGTATGTAACTGTCTCAGTCCCTGATTGCTGATCACTTCCGCCAGTGTATTTTTCGGCGACGCTTTTCGAAACAGTACCGGATAGGAAAAGCTTTTGTCATACTCTGTTATTGTTGCGATATTGACAGGAGTATGTTCACATTCAAATCCGTCAAAAGAGGGATCACCCAGTGCCGTTACAAGTTCACGCATCCGATCACTTCTGAAATTGGCAGTCAATACGGCATCACCTTCTTTTATACCGGTATAACCGTCAAATGCCGTCGGAAGCAAAAACTCATCTGTCTCCTCATTGGCATAGGAGTTTTCAATATAATCACTTGGAGTATTGTCCGTTTTCGGTTTGGCATTGACGATGGTGTCGTACCCTTTTTGAACACGTTCCCAGCGATTATCTCTGTCCATAAGATAAAAACGGCCGCCTATCGTTGCGATTTTGATCTTTTCACTCAAATGTGCGCTGATCTGATGCAGATAAAGCTTCGCAGAAGTGGGCGAAACATCACGTCCGTCAGTAATAAGATGCAGCCACACCTCTTTGCCCTGTTCCGCAGCAATTTCAGCCAGACCGATCATGTGGTTGATATGCGAATGTACTCCACCGTCACTCATCAGTCCGATCAGATGCAGCCGCTTGGAGCTCTTAAGCAGTGTTACAAGGGCATCATTTTCTGCCAAAGTCCCTTCATCAAGTGCCAAAGAGATCTTGACAAGATCCTGATAAAGTATGCGTCCGCTTCCGATAGTCATATGCCCTACTTCTGAGTTGCCCATCTGTCCGTCCGGCAATCCGACACTCAAACCCGATGTATCAACCAATGCATGCGGAACTTCATGAAAAAGTTGATCGTACACCGGTTTTTTAGCATTAAAAAATGCATTAAATTCAGTTTTTGCAGAAAACCCGATACCGTCAGTAATGACAAGAATAGTTTTTTTGGCCAAATACGCTCCTTTATTAACTGTTATTTACCCTCATTATATTACAATAGCGCTTTTACAATAATAAGGGTAGCCCAAACAACCCAGACTATTTTCCATAGCTGAGAGAAAAGACCCTTCATCTAGGAATGCTATGTTTTACTGGCTTTATGAGCTTCTTGACATCAACCTTTTTCAGTACATTACCGTCCGCGCAGGTTTTTCTTTTTTCTTTGCGCTTTTATTGACCTTCATCTTTATGCCGATATTTATCCGCTGGGCACAACGATCATCACGCGTTCAGCCGATTAATGAATGGGCTCCGGATTCACACCAGAGTAAAGCCAAAACCCCGACGATGGGAGGCATTGTCTTTATCGGTGCCACCATCATTGCATCGCTGCTTACTGTCCGCATCGATAATCCCTATATCATTGCTTCACTGATGACACTGCTCTTTTTTACCCTGATCGGCTTTAAAGATGACTACTCAAAAGTACGCAAAAGTGAAAACCTTGCTGGTCTGAGTCCACGTATGAAACTGCTTTTACAGGTCACTGCTTCGCTGCTGGTCGGACTGTTTTTACTGCTGTATGCACAATTCAATACTGATTTGTATCTTCCGTTTTTAAAAGATCCGGTACTGGATATGGGGTTTTCATCGCTCTTTTTCTGGGTACTTGTTATCGTCGCCACCTCCAATGCCGTCAATCTGACGGACGGTCTTGACGGTCTAGCCACCGTTCCCTCCATCTTTTCACTGACGACCCTTGCTCTCATCGTCTATGTTATCGGTCATGCCGGTATCAGTGCCTATCTCTATATGCCCAATTTCCCAATCGGTGAAGTTACCATTATCGCAAGTGCACTGGTCGGTTCTCTCGTCGGTTTTTTATGGTTTAACAGCCATCCTGCTGAAGTCTTTATGGGCGACAGCGGTTCACTGGCACTTGGTGCATTCATCGGGTATCTCGCTATTATCACCAAAAGCGAGTTTCTTCTGGTACTGATCGGTCTGATCTTTGTGATTGAAACTGTCTCGGTTATCCTCCAGGTCGGAAGCTTCAAACTTCGTAAAAAGCGGATCTTCTTAATGGCTCCTATCCATCACCATTTTGAGATGAAAAACTGGGCGGAGAATAAGATCATTGTACGTTTCTGGATCATTGCACTGCTCTCAAACCTGCTTGCGCTTGTTTCCCTGAAATTTCGTTAAAAAAAAGGCCATTGCACAGTGAAACAAGATAACCTGCATTTAGCACTTAACCTGTTTGGCTACGGAAAAACAACCAGAGCCATCGCCAAACGTTTCGGTCCCTCTACCTTTTATGACGACAATGTCAGCAAACCCATAACAGATGAAGCGGGAAACCGTCTCAAACCCGTCAGTGACTTTGACCCAAAACGTTCTGCTATAGAAGTACCTTCTCCGGGAATGCCGCCGCATCATCCGCTAATCCGTTCTGCACAACATCTGCTTAGCGAGTACGACCTTTTCCTTTCAGATGATTCACCGTTATCTGTGTCACCGTCTCCATTTACAATTTGGATAACAGGGACCAATGGCAAAACGACGACAACACAGATGATGGAGCATCTTCTGCATGACAAGGGGGCTGTTGCAGGAGGCAATATCGGTACACCTTTGGCCGAATTAAGCAGCAGCGATCCCATCTGGATACTCGAAACCAGCTCTTTTACCCTGCAATACACTGAAAAGTCCAAGCCGAATATCTATATTGTCTTACCGATCACGCCGGATCATCTAAGCTGGCACGGCAGTTATGAAGCCTATGTTGATGCGAAGCTCAAACCGCTGCAATGGATGCAGGAGGGCGAAGCGATCATCCTTCCGCGTGAGTTTGCCGACAGAGCAACGGCCGGTTTTGTGATCCCCTATCACACTGTCGAGGATCTCGCTGAGTATTTTGGTTTTGATCTGTCCAAAATAAAATTTGAAGGGGCCTTTTTGTTCGATGCCGTCGTTGCCATGGGTGTCGACAAGATACTCTATGACAGAAGCAGTTATGACACCATCAATACTTTCGTACTCGATCCCCATCGCCAGGAAGAGCTTCATGACAAACAGGGACGTTTATGGGTGAACGATACCAAAGCGACAAATATCGATGCTGCCCTTGCCGCGGTAGAACGCTACAAGAAAAAACCGCTGCATCTGATCCTCGGCGGCGATGACAAGGGTGTCGACCTGACACCCCTGTTTGAAACACTCCAACATCTCGATATCACCATCTACACCATCGGCAGCAATGAAGCACGGTTGAATCAACTGGCCGATCAGTTTAAAATCCCCTGTGTACCTTCCGGACAGCTCAGCGATGCCATTGATGCGATTGCCAATGTCCATACCCGGAAAAGTGTTGCACTTCTCTCACCCGCCGCTGCCAGTCTGGACCAGTTCACCTCTTATGCAACCCGCGGAGATCTCTTCAAAGAATCTGTCTACAGATTAAGCTGACTTTTAAGGTTTCGTCGTTATAATTTCGGCCTCTTAAAAAGGCCTGTTAGCTCAGTCGGTAGAGCAAGTGACTGAAAATCACTGTGTCCTTGGTTCGATTCCGAGACAGGCCACCACCTTTAAACTCCCTAAACTACGAACTAAATACAAATTCAAAATAATTAAATATCAAAGCTATAAAACAATATTAACAAAATGACAAAATACCCTTAAACGCGGGAAAATAAATAGTGAGTATATGGTTAATTGTAATTTGGACATTTAGTATTTAAATTCACATGTAGGAGAATACTATGGCTGATACAACAAAGCTGTGGAGGGAAATTGATGAAGCTATTAATTTAGATATAGTAAAGTTAAGTGATATTGACTATGAACTTATTTTTCTTCAATCAAAAGGTGAATACAAGAA
>DAOWOG010000205.1 GCA_030642185.1 Helicobacteraceae bacterium
GTGACGATCCAGGAAGGTGACGACAACCCTTATGATATCGACGGTGATGTCGATATAGATTACATCAACCGCAAAATCGTAAGTATCCAGCCAAAAGGGGACAGGGCTGGTGCTAAATCAGCATATCGGCATCTACAGTGATGGAACGATGACAATGGATGGTGATGTGCTGGTCGTCAAGGGAAATATCAATATCGGTCCGGGCTCGATTGCCAATGAATGTTTCAAATCAACGCATGACTGTATTGTCTTTAACGGTACGCTGCGGTATGACACGGTGAAGCATGCTTTTTTAGATGTTGTTACCGACGGAACCATCAATCTCCCCAATCCTGAAAAGACGGCTGTGAACGTCACCGTGAACGTCACGACACTGACATCGATAGGCGGAGAGCCTTACTTTAAGAGTGAAGAGCCGGGTATGAGCATTGTCTCAGGCAGCAATAGTGCCGATGTGGATGGACTGGTGATCGATTTCAACGATAAAAAAGTGATCGCCGTCAAGTCGGACAACAGCTATATCTGGACCAAATCCGGCACCTTCTTTATGCCGAAAAACAGCGCTATGGTTGCCGAGGGCGGCATCATCATAAATAATGGTGGTACGATACCGCAGAACCTGGTAAGTGAAACCCATTCGCAGTCGCACACGTCATCACTAAGTGCTACAACACTCAGTGATATTATCGCCGAAGCAAAAGCGGAGATCAGCGGTAATCAAAAGAGCATTGTTGTTACCGATACGAAAGTGACCTACGGAGACTATATTGTAAGCATCAAAGACGACGGCAATTTTACCGTCACCTTTACCGATGAGGGCAAGGGCTACCTGATCGCAGGGAAGCCTTATATTACAGTGATCAAAGATCAGGACTCTCAGTACAATGATGCTTATACCGACGCCAAAGAACTGCTCTATTATGAAAACTCTGTCTATGTCGGTAAAACCGACAACACGATCGAGTCGGTTCCATGTGTTCCCGATGATAATACAACCCAGTGCCCATACTCTCTTATTGCTAAAGATATCGCCCGCTTTCCGGGAGAGCAAGAAGATGTCAAGCTCAGTTCGCTCGATTTTACGATCATTGGTAACGACGACGATGAGAATAGCCTCAGGTTTAACAAAACAGAGGATAACCTTTACGGAGATGTGCTTCCGGGTATTACTTTTCCTTCACTCTGGATGAGGATTGAGCATAGCGGGACAGGTTACTACTTTACGCTTTTCAAGGACAAAGTCGAGGTACAGAGCAAAATCTCTTACTGGGCCGGTGATTTCCTGGGTATCTTTACTGCCGGTCAAAGTGCAAATCTTATTGATCTGCTCACAAAATCACTGTTTATGGATATCCAATCCGATCCGACCGTTATACTGTCGCAGGTCGAGGGAGTATCGCAGGCCAAACAGCATTACGGCGTTTATAATTTTATGAAACTGTTGGAAGATGGAGACGGTTTAACTACCTGGATGAAATACATCAATACGGCGCAATCTACTGATGATGTCATCGGCGTTGATCTGGATTATGTCAGTGAGACGTTCGGCGGCTCCATACAGCTTCCACTTCATACGATAGGCACTCTTTTTAAATCGAAAACACTCTCAGGAAGTGAAAATGATGTCTATCTGGACATGCATTTGCAAAAAATCAGGAAAAAAAATGGAAAAAACAGCGTGATGCTCGATCAAATGGGGCTCGTTATTGAGTTTGCCACGCCGTTTTGGCAAGTGCCTGAAGAGCCGGCAGGTGTTGCTTTCAGCCGGCTTGAAGTTGATATCGACGGTATTGCCGATATCGCAGAAGGCGGAAAACTCGATATCAGTGCGGCGATCTCCGGGCCGATTTTGGATGGAGCAGGTGTGGCTGCAGCATTTGGAAACTATACCGGTATGGATCTTATCAGAGTTACGGGCGGCTTTGACTGCAAGATCGGAGATAAGTATTTTCAACTCTCGTTTTTTGGTAAAGATCAACTGCTTCAAAGCTATACGATGAGCTCGTTTAAAGCGACGATTCTTTTCAGCAAGATGGCAGCTTTTAAATTTTCGGCGATGAGCCATTACGGCAACTTTGTCCGCTTTAACCAGGATGCTGAAATCACTGACAATAACTCAGAGGCCTATATCAAAGCCAGCGGTGAGGTCAGTATCGTCATCCCGTCTTATATACCGATCATCGGCGACAAACAGCTCTCCGGACTGAAAGGATACGGGGACATTGCGATTGAGGAAAATGCGCCGAAAACCAGTGTAAAAAAAGCGGATGTCGGCATCATTTACGAAGCACACATCACCAAACACTGGAGTATAACTTTCGATATGGGGCTGGAGCTCTACCCTCATCTGCATTTTTATGCCCATAAGCGTGCGCTTGAAGCAGAGGAGGGCCCCAGGTTCTCACTCTATCTCGGCGAAAGCAGCCTTATCGGTTTGCCGGTCAACACTGCCCGTTCCGTGCAGGGCGGTGCCATCACCGTTCCGATCACCAAGAGCGCCGAGACTATTTTCATTAAAGTCGCGGGCAGTAACGGGGTACCGGAATTTGATATCGAGTTTCCCGACGGCCAACTCTACGGCTATGATACCTGCTATCGAACAGAGCAGAGTAAATCAGTGTATCCCGATACGCTCTTTTTCAGCTCAAACCCTGTCACGAACGAAACATATCTGGCACTGCATCGGCCAAGTGAAGGCGATTACAAAATCCATCTTAAGAATGCGGCGCAGATCGGCGGTTTTACCGTCGAGCGAATCGTTCAGCCAAAGGAGATCAGCACAAGGCTGACAATATCTGATAATGAGCCGGTCTATACCAGAAGCGGTGACAAAAAGTATGGTTTGCAGCTTGAGCTCGAAGGCGTAAGCGATGCCAATGTAACACTTTATGCAACAAGAGATAAGATCTTTAATCTCGGGCGTCAGATTTCCGATGTTTACAAGCTGCAAGAGGGCACACATACACTTGAAGCGGTTGCAGATCATGATCGTCTCTATTCGGGGCACTATTATGTTTATGCGAAGATCAAAGAGTCGGGACGCGTAGCGCGCTTTGTATGGCTGGATAAAACAGTGATGTATGTCCATCCAAGTTCACCAGAGATTCCTAATAATCTCAACTACAGCGAAGCAGACGGCACCATAGCCTTGACATGGGATCAGGATGATAAAGAGGAGGTCGATCGTTATCTGGCCCATGTTTATGAAGCCAATAGCACTAAAGTGCTTCATGTGCATCAATATGATCCATCCAAAGAGATCTTTGGAATATCCGGACTTGAGGCCAATCGTGATTATGTGGTGCGTGTCGAAGCGGTCAATAAAGATGAATACAGTGCCCTCAGTGCACCGCTAAGTGTTAAAACAGGTGCCGGTGATTATCTCGGTGTGCCTGACCTGTATGTTGATATGAACAGAACGATGGCGCTGATCGATGAAGAGAAGAAGATGATGGTGACGCTCTGTAACAGGGGCAGTGCTGATGCAGAGGATGCCATGCTGGATGTTTACTATAAAGCATCACTGCCTCAAACAAAACTGGATGCATTTGAGGTCGGCTCACTCAAAACCGGCACTTGCAAGGATGTTGCGTTATCCATCGATCAGAATCTTCTAAATTATGTCCGGAAGCATTATGCAGGCAAGGAAGAAGTGCTTTATGTTCATATTGAAAAAACAATTCCCGAGGAGCATGCGACACAGAATAACTTTGCTTATATTGAGTCCGATAACATCAATTTTCCGCTGACAAAAACCATGAAAATTGAGCTCAAACCCGGCTGGAATCTAATCTCCCTGCCGCTTAACAAAGGGGCGATTCGTCTTAAAGATATCCATGGTATTGAGAAGGTGTGGACTTTTGAATCCTATAGGGGCTGGACGCAGAGCGTCGATTCACTCCTCCCGAAAAGAGGCTACTGGATCAAAGCATCACAGCCGATGCAGATTGATGTTCACGGGCAGAGTTATGCTCCTGATTATCATGACCTCTCAACCGGCTGGCATCTGCTGGGAACGGGTATAGA
>DAOWOG010000314.1 GCA_030642185.1 Helicobacteraceae bacterium
AAACTGATATGCCCTGCCATTACGCCCATTGGCCTACCCCGAAGGCCATTTTTCTTAATTTTCTTCAGCTTGTTATTGGCGTTTTTAAAATCCCGGTTTTTTTAAATCGGTTCCTGGGCTAACTTGTTAAATGCTAAAGGCCATGGCTGGGTGGCCTATTTAAAAGCCATGAAGATAATTTTTTCCGCAAATTTTTGATAGTGAATGGCAAACTGAAGTGCCTGCATTCCGCCCATGGAACCACCGACAATGGCGTGAACATGATGAATTCCAAGCCTGTCAAATAAAATCCGCTGGGCTTTTACCATATCTTTAATCGTCACGACCGGAAATTTATAGCGATAACGCGAATCATGCTCATGCATCTGCGACATTGGCCCGGTTGAACCGAAACAGCTACCGATAACATTGGTACTGATAACAAAATACTGATCCGTATCAACCGCTTTTCCCGGACCGATCAAGCCGTCCCACCAGCCCGGCTTGTTTTCTCCTTCATAGAGACCTGCTGCATGATGCGAACCGGTAAGGGCATGCGTCACAACAACTACATTATCTTTTGCTGCGTTCAATTCGCCATATGTTTCATAGACAATGTCATAGGGTTCCAGGATACGCCCGCTCTCAAGATAGAGCGGATTGGTAAAATGTTCGGTATGGGTCTGAAGATTTAACGGTTTAATGACTACGCCTCTAATGCCTGTTTCAAATCATCGATCAGATCATCTACCGCTTCAAGACCTGCACTCAATCGGATCATCCCGGCAGGAACACCGCAGGCATCAAGTTCTTCAGAAGAGAGCTGCTGATGCGTCGTCGATGCCGGATGGGTGATGATCGACTTGGAATCTCCGATGTTGACCACCAATGAAAAGAGTTTTGTTGCATCGACAACCGCTTTGGCTTTTTCAAAACTCTGCACTTCAAAACTAAGCAGTCCGCTGCTCTGTCCATTGTCAAAATAACGCTGGGCATCAGCGTAGTTTTTATTGGACTTTAACCCCGGATAGTTCACTTTTGAAACTGCCGGATGTGTTTCAAGGAACTCTGCAAGTTTCAGTGCATTGCGTGAGTGCTCTTTCATGCGCAGTGCAAGTGTCTCAATACCCTGAATAAATAGCCATGAGTTAAACGGTGAAACAACGGCTCCAAGATCACGCAGCAGTGAAAGACGTGCACGCAGCGTATACACCGGAAGCGGTACATCGACATAGACCAGTCCATGATAACTCTCATCCGGCTCATTAAAATGAGGATAACGGGGATTGCCTTTTATCTTCTCAAGCAGCCCTTTACGCTCAACCATGATACCGCCGATCGCAAGCCCCTGACCGGTTGTGTATTTGCTGGCACTGTGAACAACAACATCCACACTATATTCAAAAGGACGGCAAAGTACCGGTGTTGCAACCGTATTATCGACAACAGTCAAGATCTGATGCTTATCGGCAATGGCCGTAATCGCAGCGATATCAGCAACATCGATACTCGGATTGGTCAAAGTCTCAAAAAAGATCACTTTTGTCTTCTCATCGACAAGCGCTTCTATCTCCTCAGGTTTATGCACATCAAAAAAACGTGCTTCAATTCCAAAACGCTTGAGTGTATGAGAACTCAGTGTAAGCGTCCCGCCGTAAAGCTGTGCAGCACAGACAATATTATCTCCGGCTTCAGCTGCATTGGCTATCGCATAGAAAATGGCTGACATCCCGCTTGAGGTTGCCAATGCCGCTTCACCGCCTTCAAGCACTGCCATACGTTTTTCAAACACATCAGTCGTCGGATTGTTCAATCGGGTATAGATATTGCCAAGCTCTTTAAGGGCAAAAAGGTTTGCCGCATGTTCAACATCACGAAACTCATAGGCAGTGGTCTGATAAATCGGTACCGCCATCGTACTTTGTCCATCTTTCTCATAACCGGCATGTAAAGCCTCTGTCTGTAACTGCATCAACACTCCTTCGGGCACCTTTATTATTTACGTGATTCTACCATTGAATAGGTTTAGAGTTAATTAACAGTATGCGGCATTGAAATTTAGTGTTGATTTCTAGGGTCCAGCTCACGTTTTAAAGTTACAGACCGGTTGTCTCCTGTCTTTTGAAAGAAAGGGTATAAACATTACTTGGGAATATGACATACTCGTCCATTTTTAATTATACCGACACTATTAACCAACTCTTCTTTTAAAGCTGACAGATCTTCAAAACGGTTCGATACGGAACGGATAATAATTGTTCCAAATGTTCTGTTTATAAAAGCTTGCTGGTATTCAATATTTCCATCTATTGTAATAAACAGATCGATATTTCGTTTATCCAACTCATCTAACAGCACACTGTCTTTTGCGCCATTTAAACCGATCTGGGGAACAGTCCATACTTCATGATCACTAAAAAAATGTATGAGCCTCTTGGGCAGACACTCATCAATGATAATTTTCATTTTTTATGCAGCAGCATTCTCAATGGCTACTTCTGCATTTTGCAGTACATGTCTTACTTGCTCAAAAGAGACAGTCGGGTAGTCTTCAAGGAAGATTTTTACAGTATCGCCCGCTACCAAACAATCAAATAAATTTCTTACCGGAACACGAGTCCCTGTAAAAACCAAAGTACCATTTAAAACTTCTTTAGTACTTTCAACCACTGACATAAGCTCTCCCTTGATTAGTTTTTATAAAAAATTATAACATAAACAGTTTTCACTATACTCTACACATTACAAGAGAGCAAAAGAAGGAAGTGCCACACATCTAACATCAATGTTGAAGAGAGTCCCGATAGAAAACCTGAAGATCGAGATAAATAAATGATCGTTATTTATAGATAACGATTGTTTCTGCCATCAGATCATGCAGAGCACGTTTGTCTTTGCGAAATGCCACCATGATAAAGCCGATCATCAGTATAATCGAAGAGGCTATATAGCCGATATAGCGTATGATCGCCTGCTTGTTATTGAT
>DAOWOG010000256.1 GCA_030642185.1 Helicobacteraceae bacterium
ATTTGGCGATTGGAAAACGCTCTTTTTTCAGCAAAGTGAACTTCGTCGAAGCACCTTCTAACTTTAATTTTTTAGCGGCTTTCGGATTAACCGTATAGAAACCGATCTGTGCTTCTACAGTATCTCCTGCTTTAAGCCTGAAGGCAAAAGGGATAACTCTGCTCTCTTTGGCTTTAATCTGATTATCGCTGATAACACTGTCTGCGAGCCAAGGCATGGCCGGCTTGCCGTCTTTACCGATAACCCTTGCAAAAGCGTGAGCCTCCAACTGTGTCGTCACACCGTCACGCTGCACTGAGACACGCAGTTGTGCAAGCCGTAAAGGGTGCAAAAGAAAGGCATGGTTTGCTTCATTTTTAATCGTGATCGCAAAACCTTCAGCCTCTCTCTTCAGCGTCAGCCCAATATATTTGGAGAGCATCTTCGGCTTATTTGCCACTCCGCTAAAACCGTGATAACGGTGTGTCTGAGTCTCATTGACAGTGCTTAAACTCCCCTGTACCATCGGCATATGACAACTGATACAATTATTCTCATCGGCTGCATCACTCTTTATGTCTGTTTCGCAAACACTGAAATGGGCACTGTTTTGTTTATGCGAATGACACCCCATACACATCTTACCGTCATAAAAGCCTGTATTTGTGTAATCGATCTTATGATAAGGCGAACCGCTTTTTTCCGTCATTAGTCCAAAAAAACTGCTTTTCATGCTAAAAGAGACATCTTCTTCACCCTCTTTGCCTTCTCGGGCAGAAAACATGACCTTCTTTTTGTCTGTCAAAATATTTCTGTTGGCTTTTGCATGCGTTTCGACACGTTCGATGACGTGGCAGTAGACACAGGAGATCCCCTCTTCTCTTTGCACTTTGTTATCCTGAGGAGTAGCGGGTTCACCTGCTTCAAGTTGTTTCATCAAAGCTGTGTCTGCCGGTGTATGACATTTGGCACAGCTGTATTTCTCTTTTGCTTTCAACGGGTGCTGATCCCAGACGGCTTTGTGAACAGGATCGGTATGGATCGAGGATTTTCGATGCGAAGAGTCGTAAAACTCGTTATAGATGACGGGGTGGCAGGTTTTACAGGTCTCACTGCGATCAAAGTCAGAAGCGGCAGACACCGTCATAGAAACAAGTAAAAAAATCAGAATAGTTTTCATGCAGGCTCTCTCAATAAAAGTAGCCGGATAGTAATCTATTTTTTGAATTTTTTGCTTGACCTATATCAATATTGCCGCACCGATCAAATAGTCACTCCGGCACAATACCGTCAAACTCAATACAGCGCGAAGTATGAAAATTACGAACATGATTTTCTGATTTGAAGAGATGTCCGTCAAGACGCCACTCCAGTTTTTTGGAGATCAGTACAGATTGCGAGATGGTACGCTGCATCTTGTTTTCACAGATGATTGTTTCGCCTTTATTAAAGATCTCTTCCACACCGGCCATTCTTGCTGTCGTGATATAGTAATGGGCCATGATCATGATCGCCAAAAATGTACCGACACCGATCATCCCTTTTTTAAAGGCACCTTTTGGCAGGGTAGACTGTGTCGTCACGATAGCAGTCACGATTAAAATGAAGGTCCCGATAACGATATATACGACTTCCAATTCAAAAAACAGTTCCATATCAATCCTTATATATTATATTTTTTATCATACATCATTTTTATGCCGTTCTTCCCACGCTTCAAACTTGGGAGAGAAATAGATGATCCGTACTTTTTTAAACTCCCGTGAGGAGTAAAGCGGCATATAGGATTTGTATTCGATCTCATCGGCGATAGCGTCGATCACCTTCTGTGTCTCTTCCGTCGTCTTTCCGTGGACCATTGAAAAAAGATTATAGGACCAATTTGGATATTTTGGACGCAGGTAGCAGTGACTAACGGCACTGAATGAGGCCGTTTTGGCACCGATCTCTTCACCCTTCTCCTCATCAATATCCCAGACAACCATCGCATTGGCGTTAAAACCTGCTTTGCGGTGATTTAAGATCGATGCGTAGCGGCGCATAACACCGGCATCCTGAAGCTCCTGCAAAATTTCAAAAAATCGTTCATAATCAATACCGAGTTCATCGATCATCGCTTTAAACGGTTCACTGACAAACTCGATATCCTTCTGAGCAAGTCTGATCACCGCATAGTGCAGATCACTCAGCTCGATCTCTTTGTGCACCTGTTTTTTGACCTTCTCTTTTTTCGCATCTTTTCCCGTGGTATCCAGTTTGACCGAAATTTTAAAAAGTTTGAGTGTCGGCAGAAGGATATAATCACTCGCCTCGGTAAGTTTGGCAAGGAGCTTCACTGTTTTATCAAGACCAAAGATGGTGTTTGGCGGTACGGCCAGCGTAAACCAGATATTAAAATCATGGTTACGCTCATAATTGTGTGAAATACCCGGATGGGAGTTGATAATTTTAACAGCACTGTCAATTTTATCTTCATCCACCTTGAAAGCGACAAGGGAAGATTTGTACCCCAGCCTTTTCGTATCAAAGATCGCCGACGTCTGGCGAATTATTTTTTTCTGTTTCTCTTCATTCAATATGGAAAGAACCTCTTCCTCCTGCATACCCAGTTCATTGGCAATAGCTTCAAAAGGCCTTGGCTGCAGCGGAAAATTTTTCTGTATCCGTGAAAGTATCTCTTGTGTCATGTTTATCGTCTTTTCAAAAATTTCGAACATTCTAGCATAAGAAAAACATATTCCGCTTGATAAAACGCAAGAATAATAAGCGCTCTATTGTGTTAGAATCATATACTTTTTAACCAGAGGTCTGATCAGTGAGTTATTTTCCTGCATTTTTAAAATTTGACAATAAAAAAATTCTGATTGTCGGGGGCGGCTATATTGCCTTTGAGAAGCTGGATCATCTGCTTGATTTCACACAGGAGATCACCGTCATAGCACCGGAACTTTCACAACAGATGAAGGACGGCATTGCTGCCAACAACTTGACGCTTCACAGGCGCGTCTACCATAAAGGTGATATCAGTGATTACGATATCATCATCATTGCCGTTGACGACATTGCTTTGCAGGCAGAGATTTTTGACGAGTCAAAACAGTACCGTTGTCTTGTCAATGCCGTTGATTCTGTGGATTATTGCGATTTTATCTTTCCATCCTATATGAAAAGAGATGACCTTACCATCGCCATCTCCACATCCGGTGCTTCACCGGCAATGGCCAAACACCTCAGACGCTATCTCGAAAAGATGATTCCTGAAAGTATCAGCGAATTTCTACAGGAGATGAAACAGCTGCGCCGAACCTTGCCAAAAGGCAAAGAACGTATGCAGATGCTGGATCAAAAAGCACAAAAATATATCGAAAGTTGGAAACAATAAAATGTCACAAATCAAAAAAGCCATCATTTTTGGAGCCGTCATTGCCTTTTTTATTATGGGATTGCTTAC